>JAHBTS010000007.1 GCA_019638515.1 Chitinophagales bacterium
CCGCGATTTATCGTATATGGGTTTGCGCCAAGTAGGCGAAAAGGAAGAGAAATGCCAAAAACATTATTTTTAGCATAGCCTACAACTCAAATAATAGGCGCAACTATTTAGGTACCACAATGGTATAATACTTGGTTGCATAACCTGCCCAAACACCTAATGCTCCACCTGCAATATTGGTTTTTACTTTCACCGGATTGGCAAATGGGCTACCACTGCCATCATTTTCTAATGTATAGTAAAAGTCGTATGTTTTATTGTCGATGTTAGCCCACTTTAAAGTTACCGTATCTCCTTTCAAAAAATAAGAATAGTCTTCGGTATTTACTTTTGTTCCCTTGGCATAGCCGCGCTCCATAGGTAAGGCAATACTTAACCCCACAAATAATTTATCGTTCCAAACCGATTGCGATGCCGGTAAATAAAATGGTTCTTTATTGCGTTTTGTCCAATAACGAACAAAGTTTCCAAAAGTATCCGGCACTGTAATGTTTACAAAAACTGAAACAAAACTATCGTTTTCAATTGGTTTAGGGCGCGGCCTAATCTCCAAATAATCTACACCTTTGGGAGTAGGAATGGTGGTTGAAGCCGTGAGTACTTTACCTTCTACTTCTATTCGCAAATCGTAGCTGGTGTTTTCTTTTCCTACCATAGAGCAATTTCCGTTCAGCAGGCAGTTAAACAAATCGGGAATAGAGTAAATACACACATTAGGTAAAGGAACAGAGTCGTCAATATTAAAACCATAACTTTCTAATAATTGCTTTTTCTGTTCATCAGAAATTGGAAGATTATTTAAGCAATACTCTACCAGTTCTACACTGTCGGTTCCGGATTTTACAGTCATTTTAGCATCGTGCACATAATACGCAGCTAAGTTGTTTATATCAATATTATCGAAAAAGCTTTGCGATTTCGAAAGCAATATCACGGGCGGACGGTCAATTTCTATATTGCCTTCCACCACTAATTGTTGTGCATCTTTGGGTATGTTTACACTAATTTCTTTAGTGCACGAAACCGAGCCTACAACCACTGCTGCCACAAAAATTGCAAGTGGCAAAAAACTTTTTAAAAATGGTACCTGCTGCATATTTAGCTGTCTTTAGGTTTCTTTTTCAAATTAAAACCAAACTTAAAATTCCATGTAATGGAAGGCAATACGGGGAATAGAGATACTTGCTTTGCCGTAAACCTAAAATTCGACTTATTTACCTTGCCGTCTTCACCCTTTTCTGCATTTAAGTCGCCTTTAGAGTCGAGGTAAATAAAATACGGATTTAAGCGGTTGTAAACATTATACACACTTACTGTAATATCGGAATAGTAATTGCGCTTGTGAGGAATAATATAGGTAAAACCAAGGTCTAAACGGTGGTAAGCCGGCAGCTGGTACCAGTTTCTTTTTCCATACACAAAATGCGGATTGCCTTCGTGTAAATAAAATGAAGTTGGCATGGTAGTTCTTTGCCCCGATGAAAACACAAACGTGCCGCTTACTTTCCAATGCTTGCTAATTTCATACATAAGCACTACGCTTAAATCGTGCCTGCGGTCGTAGCGTGCCAAAAAGGTTTCTCCATTATTTATTTCAGGAAACTTACGCCATGTCCATGCTAGCGTGTAACCAATCCAACCTGTAAATTTTCCCAATGCCTTCTTTACAAAAAACTCTGCTCCGGTACTGTATCCTCTACCAAAGGTAAAGAGATCCTCTACATCGGCAGTTAAGCTGCCTACGGCACTTTCTCCATACTCAATTTGGTTGCGCATATCTTTGTAATACACTTCCACCGATGTTTCAAACATATCGTCTTTAAAGTTGTGGAAGTAGCCTAATGCGTATTGAATACCAATTTGCGGCTTTACTTTTAAACTGCTGGGCACCCACAAATCAATAGGTAAAGTAGTAGTAGATTGCGATACCAAATGTATGTATTGCTGGTTCCATGTAATGCCTAATTTTATACTATTGTTTCGCCCCAGTTTAAAACGGGCGCTTAAACGCGGCTCTAAACCCCAGTAGGTTTTTATATGTTGGTTTTTGGCATAGCGCAGCGTATCTATGGCTCTTCCGGCATCATCAAAAACTGTTTTTTCAAAAGGTCCAACTACATTAAACATAGATGCACGTAAGCCAATGTTTATTTTCAACCAACGGAAAGCATCAAAATCATCTAAGAAATAAACAGCGGTTTCGTGTGCGTATTTGGGAGCCTTATTGGTGTTCTTAAAAGTAGTAGTGCCGGAGCTTCCACTTGCTTGGTATGGCGTAAAAATATGATAGTTATACTGCGCACCAAACTGCATAAAATGTCCAATTATAGGCGAATAATCAAAGTCTAATTTGCCGGTGTACTCACGCACGCTGCTGTTTACACCAAACTTCACGCCTTGAAATTGCGTATTGGCAGTAAACTCAAAATCGTTGTAGCAAAAGGTGGCATTGCCAAAAAGTTTGTCGCTGTAAAGGTGATTCCAGCGAACCGTTGCCGTTCGGTTTCCCCACGGAAAATTAAATCCGAAACCGCCTCCGGGTGCAGTAAAGTTAAATACATCGCGCCCTAAATACGCACTAACATATATGCGGTCTTTATCGCTAATTCGGTAATTAAATTTGGCGTTTAAATCGTAGAAATAATAGCCGTTTCCTGCCCATCTTCCGTTATCTAAATTTTTTAGCACAGGGCTTAAAAGTGCATCTATGTAAGTTCTTCTTCCTGAAACAATAAACGACATTTTATCTTTCCACAACGGCCCTTGCACCGTTAAGCGCGAAGCAATAAGTCCTAAACCGCCCTCTACTTCAAACTTTTTCATGTTGCCTTCTTTCATACCAATATCTACCACCGAAGAAAGCCTGCCACCGTACTTTGCAGGCATACCCCCTTTAATTACAGTAGTATTCTTTATGGCATCGCCATTAAACACTGAGAAGAAACCAAATAAGTGCCCTGTATTATACACCACTGCTTCATCTAGTAAAACCAGGTTTTGATCGGGACCACCACCACGTACATAAAAACCACTATTGCCTTCTCCCGCGCTGGCAATACCGGGCAGCAACTGTAATGTTTTTAGCACATCTACCTCACCCAGCAATGCCGGAATTGCTTTTGCCTGTTCAATTTTTATTTCCTGCTTTCCCATTTGGCTGCTTTCTACATTGGCTTTTCGCTCGGCAGAGATTACCACCTCCTTGGTTTCAATTACATTGGAGTGAAAGGCTATATTGAGGCGAACATCTTTATTTAAATCAATTTCTTTTAATTGTGTTTTATAGCCAATATAAGCAGCTTTTATAGTGTACTTTCCCGCAGGTAGTGTAACACTGTAAAAACCATATTCATTGCTGGCAGCTCCTTTATTTAACTCTGTAATAAGTATGGTTGCTCCCAATAATGATTCGCCATTGGCCGAATCTTTTAAATAACCGGAAAGGGTGAATTTCTGCTCTGTATTTTGTGCCCATACTCCCGTAGAATACAGCAATAACCAAGCAATGAAAAGTGATTTACAATAGATGAATTTTAATGGCATAGTTTACGGCATATAATAATGAAACTTACAATGATTTAAATTTTGCGTTGCGCGAAAATAGTTTCCTGCCGTTAATTAAATGGTTAAAAATGAAAGCCAAACGAAAAGTAACAAATTAGCTACAAAAGTTTGAGCTATTAAGCCACACTATCTCATCTGTATCCTTCAAAAGAAAGTTGGTAAAAATCCAATGTATTGGTATCGTTTACTGCCTTACCGTTTATTACAATTCTATTAGGAAATATATAACCATCACCTTTTACCGAATACTTGCCTGTACTGTTATTCACAGAGGCAGCTAGATTAAAACTAAATGCCGAATCGTTTTCTAATGTAGCAGTAGGAATAATTAAAAAAGGCGCTGCATTGTTTAATGTATATTGAATAGTAAAAGATGTATTGCCAACCCGAGTTATTACTACTTTATTGTATTGGTTGTATGCAACAGGTGCGGTGTATGTACCTTCAAAAACAGAGGTTTTATCTATATCGTCTTTTTTGCATGCCTGCAAAAGCACTGCTATTATTACACTTAATAGTAGAATAGTTTTTTTCATACCACTTGTTTTTGCTGCACTAATGATACTAATTTTTACAATTACTCTGCCAAGAAACGGCTAAACCATTTCCCGCTGTCTTTTACTGTTCTCTTTTGGGTTTTAAAATCGTTGTACACTAATCCAAAACGCGGTTTAAAGCCCTCTGCCCATTCAAAATTATCCATAAAACTCCACACAAAATAACCCTGCACATTTACGCCTTCATTCTTTGCTTTCAATACATTCTTTAAATAATCTTTTAAGAACTGAACGCGTTTTACATCTTTCACCTCGTTGTTCTCTAAAGTATCAGGAAATGCAGCTCCGTTTTCGGTTACATACAATCGCTTTATTTGCTTATACGCTGCAAACTGTTTTAAAATGCGGTAAATACCTTCGGGATATACTTCCCAGTTCATCTCTGTAACATCGCCCAATTTTTTTGCAGGCACATTTATACCGTTAATAATGGGCACCACACCCAAATACTGAGCCACCGTTCGGGTATAATTTTGTACACCAATAAAATCGAAATCGAATTGCATGTTCTTTTCGTCTTCCGGCTTCATATACTTTTCTAAATGGTGTAATGCAGGCAAATCTTTAGTTGGATAACCCATACCTAAAATCGGCTCAACAAACAATCTATTCAGCAAGGCATCGGCACGAACGGCTGCCTTCATATCTAATGGATGCGCTGTTTTGGCATCTATCGGGCTGCACGAAAAAGTGGTACCGATATCGCCATTGGGCACTAAATTTTTAAGCACCTTGCCACCTACGGCATGGCTTAATGTTACATAGTGTACGGCTTTGTAAAAGGTCTTAAAACCAAAGATTCCCGGAGCGTGCAAACCCAACAGATAACCGCCTCCCGTAAATGCCATCGGTTCATTAAACACCATCCATTTTTTTACGCCATCGCCCAATTCTTTTGCACATAAAGAAACATACTCTTCAAACCAACCTAAAACATCTCTATTTGTCCAACCTCCTTTATTTTGCAGGGCTTGCGGCAAATCCCAATGGTAGCAAGTTGCCCAAGGTTCTATTCCTTCTTTGTGGCATTTTTCTACTACTCTTTTATAGAAATCTATACCTTTTCTGTTTACTGTTTTGGTGCCTTCTGGCAATACTCTACTCCATGCAATCGAAAATCTGAAAGCCGGAATATTCATGCTGCGCATCAGTTCTATATCTTCGGCATAGCGATGGTAAAAATCGCATGCAACATCGCCATTTTCGCGTGTTTTAATCTTCTTACCGCCTTTGCGGTGCGTAAAATTATCCCATATAGATTCACCTTTGCCATCTTGGTTCCACGCGCCTTCTATCTGATAGGCAGCAGTTGCAGTTCCCCACACAAAATCTTTTCCAAAATCGCTCCTTTTTAATTCATTCTCGGCAAGTAGAAACTGCGATATCACATGCTTGGGCAGCGTGGCTCCGGCTGCAATCATAGCGGCAGTTTTCAACCATTCTTCTCTTGTCATAACTTCTTATTTATTGATACAATTGTGTTTTCTATTCTAAAGTTTAGCGCACTGCCATTTTTCTAATCATAACTGAGAATATTGAAGGGAAATGGCGTTTCATCCACACTCCAAATTTTTCTTTTAAGCCACCTATTACCACTTCTTCTTTTCCGCAACTGATAGCCGAAACTATTTCTGCCGCACATTGCTGTGGCTGTAATCCCTTTTGTGTGGCTTCATCCATTTTTCCGAGTGGTGTACCATCATCGGTTAGTGCATTTAACGATACATTGGTGGCAATAAAACCCGGGCAAACTAACAATACTCGAATGCCATCGTTGTAGCACTCTGCCCTAAGTGAATCAAAAAAACCATGTAATGCATGCTTGGCAGCGGCATAACTACTGCGCCAAGGCGATGGTATTTTACCTACAGCACTTGTAATGGTTACAAATAATCCGGATTGGGCAGTAATCATAAAAGGCAGTACTTGCTTGGTAAGTGCCACCGTGCCAATGTAATTTACATTCATCAGCCTTTTATCTACGTCTATAGATGTGTTTTTTGCCAGCGAGCGCTGGCTTAATCCGGCATTGTTTATGAGTATATCTATACGCCCAAAGCGCTGCACTACCTCGTTTGTTTTCTCTTTAAAGGTTTCCGGCCTCTCTAAATCGAGTGGAAGCACCCAACAGTTTTCTTCACTTAGTGGCAACAACTTTTTTACACGTTGCAGTTCATCTTCGCGCCTGGCAGAAATAACAAGTTTCACATTTTCTTTGGCCAATTCAATTGCCAACGCCTCTCCTATTCCCGATGAAGCTCCGGTGAGCCAAACTACCTTCCCGTTCAAATGTTTCATTCTTCTAAAGACATTAAATCGTAAGTATCGCTAAACTTCTTTTCGGCATTATTAAAACTATTCCAATACTGCACTTCTTCATCCATCATTTTTCTATGTAGCGAATCGGCAATTGCAATTTGCTCTTCGCCCAGCGAGTCGCTTACCAATGAATTGAAATAAGGAACAAAATTTTGATTGATGTATGTTTCGTAAAAACGAAGTAACCCAACAGATGTAGTGCGGAGCGAAGAATCGCCTTCAAAATTTCCCTTAAAATTTACAGAGTCAATTGTTTTTGATATCAGCGAGATGTACTTTTGCGTAACCTCTGAACTTATAGATAAACTGCCGCTGTGGATTGCATCGGCATAATCAATTACACTATCGGTAACAATAGCTGTTGATTTTACTATGGCATCGTGATAGACCTTAGCTTTTCTAGCATTTTCTTTACAAGAAAAAAGCAAAAAAACTGTGCAAGTGATAACAAAAATGGACTTTATGCGAATCATGCGCGAGTAGCGTGAATAACTTTAACAAACCTAATCCTTTTTTTGTCGTATAAAAATATAATACCCGGAAGTATTTGGTTTAAGGTGTACTTGTTTATGAAAAAGAATTTACGGTTGGTGTGTATATGCGTGCTGTTGCTATATGGCATTGTAGCAGCCAAAGCCAACGTAGATAGCTCATACAATAATCGTATCATACTTACCCAAAAAAGCTTCCAAAGCATAAAGCAGAAAATTGCCGATGAATTCCCCAAGGTAGATGCTCATTTTTTCCCACTTGCCGATTCTGCTTTTTCATTCTCACAAAATCCGCAGTTTAGTTCCGAAGAAAAATTCCGCTATGCCAATACATTGCTGCGCTTTATTACTGTAATATACAATAGTGCCACCGATGAAGAAATGGCAAATGGTAAACTAAACGATGGTTTTAAGTACTTCATACTACTTGCCGAGTGGGACAACAAAAAAGTATTGGAAGAAAACATCCGCTTATATAGGAAGTTCACATTAAGCTATGCTTCCCTAATTCCCGATGACAATATTTGCGAAAAATTTATTGTAGCCTATTCAAGGGAAAACCCCACAGAAGTACTGCGCTATGCAGCTCAATTCGGGCAGCGCACTTTTGCATTAGATATTATAGACAGCATGGCAATTGCTGCTCCCGATTTGGTAAAAAAATACCTCTATTCAGAAAATGATGTGAGCGACAATATTGTTCGCAGTAAATCGCCTGCATCGAAATACCTGCTAAGCGTTTATAGAACATATGGACAACGCTCCGATGCTTATCTCTTAGCCTACAACGTATTAAAAAATGAATTTAGCATGGATGCTGCCGATTCTCTTGGCGATAATCCGCAAGACCTTTTTAAAATACTGGTAAGCAACCTAAAAAAGCCCGATGCATTTGGCAAGCATTCAATTTATCAAGTATTAGAAAATTACTCTATCGACCAAGTTCGTAAAGCCAATGAAGTTTCAAAAAGCAGTACCGGATATGCCGTATCGGATTACTTTAAAAACTTAAGCAGCGATGACCTTTTCACCATAATGGTATATGGCCATAAAGAGTTATCGCTGCAAGCATTTACCGATTTGCTCGGTGCCATAAAAAGGCGTATTTACAACCCTTACAGCTATAACTTTATATCATCTATTAGCCCTGCAAAACTCAAACAGTTCTTAGCCTTCTGCGAACGAAACGAAAAACTAGATGTTATCCTGCAAATGGTAGATGGCAAATCGCTCAATTACTTATACCAATTGATGTCGCAAGTTGAAACACCCAATATGAAACCTGATTTCAACATTACAGACTCCTTAGATATTCAACAACTATTACACGGACGCCTTCCCGAAATTGCGCTTACAACATCGCTTAACCGAACACCTAAAACCGAGCCGGATAAAGACCCATTACCGGAAGTTATCACTAAAGAAACCGAATCAATTCCTGTAGAAACAGTAGTAATTGAAACACCTGCCCAACCTATAGAACTCCCTGCCGACAACGTTGCCACCAATGCTGATGCAGTGTTGGTAAAACCAATTGTACTCAGGCTTTCCGAGAAAGAGAAGGCAATGCTTTCTTTAAAGAAAAACCTAACAAATACACTAAAAGAAATTCCGCTCTTTATCAACGAAAGTTATGCCGAAGAGTTACTTACTTATGCCGCCAAACACGAGCCGGATGAAATTTTTAAACGCTTTGAAGCCTATAAAACAAAAGCCTTTGCAACGCGTATTTTAGAAACAGCAGGTAAAGCATCGCCCACTTCAATGAAGCGGTATATCTACAACGCCTCTCACCCCGTTTCTATGCTCCTCGACAAAAGTACCGACAGCGTTATTAAGCAAATAATGAAAATGCCCCACATGGTAGGCTACCAAAGCAAAGCATACACATTTATGGATGCTATTGTAAAGGGGAAATTAACACCCGGCCAAGCAGAAAA
Source organism: Chitinophagales bacterium (assembly GCA_019638515.1). Taxonomy (NCBI): domain Bacteria; kingdom Pseudomonadati; phylum Bacteroidota; class Chitinophagia; order Chitinophagales; species Chitinophagales bacterium. The sequence goes on from JAHBTS010000007.1 coordinate 8,872, forward strand.
CCTTTGTAACTCTCCTCAATGTTTATTTAAAGAATTAGTAGCCATAGCCAAACAAAAAGAATACATTGGCTATTATAGTGTAGAGCGTGAACTTACCGATTTTAGCCTCCGTTTTTTACGCGAAATAAACGACAACATTGCACTAAACGAATCAGAGCCCTTTAGAATAGTAGAGAGTTTTTCGCAAGAAGAAATATACTTCTTAATGGTATTTGGAAGAGAAGAAGTAGTTACAGGCTCTTTTAATGGTTTGTACGCTCGTCTTAAAAGCAGAATAAAAACAGGCAATGTTGTTTCGCTATTAAACAATGTAAACCACAATCGTTTCCGCACCTTCATTTCTATGTGTGGTGCCTACGGAAAATTAGAAGAAGTACTAAACGAAATGAGCACCCAGCAACGCGATACGCTGCTGGTTCAATTTACACACCTTTCTAAGAATGAAAACAACAACGATGGTGTAGAAATTGCCGAAACACTCAACAGTATTAAAAACCCGCAAGTGCTTTTGGTGCTGCATTCGCAAATAAAAATTGAGTACGAAAAAGCCGAGCGCGATTCAAACAATATGCTTTTAGCGCTCTACAGCGTTTTAGCCAGTTTGGTAGATGGCAGTGCCGTAGTAGAAAATAATTGGTTCAATACGCTTTCTAAGCAAATAAAACTACCGGCTGTATCGCAACTGCCTACAAAAAATTTAATTGCCGAAAAACAGCGCTGCATAGAGCAAATGTATTTTTACAATGATGTAGATGGGCGCGAATCCTTCACCAACTTTTTAAACACATTTAAAGTACTCCCCACTTGGAAAACAGAAGATAAAGGAAGCTATGTAATGGTAAAAAGTGTAGAAGGAAATGATGTAGAAATTTATGCCAACAAACCCGAATATGAAACCAACGGACAAGATGCCATCAACGATTATTTAAAAGCCAATGACCTTACTCCAACAGTAGTTATCCATCGTGGACACAGCTTCCACACGGCATCCACATTGCAAAACGTAAATGAACATGTAAAACTACTGCTAGTAGGTTCTTGTGGAGGATTCTATAAACTTTCGTACGCTATTGATAATGCACCCGATGCACATATTATTGCCACCAAACAAATTGGCACAAAGAATGTAAACGATCCCATTTTATTAAACCTCTGCGAAGCAATTAGAGTAGGTAAAAACATTGTGTGGAAAGATTTCTGGGAGCAAATGCGCCAGAAAATAGGCACCAATCCTCACTTTGCAGATTACGTGCCGCCACATCAAAACTTAAAATCTCTTTTTAGCAGAGCATACTTTTCACTCTTAGGCGTTTAAATGCAAAAAACTAAAAAACAGCTCCCTCTTATTGCAGCCATATATTTGCTCAACATTGCAACCTGCTTTGCCTTTGCAGCAAACGATAGCATTGCAAAGCGCCCCAATCTTATAGATGCCGAACAAGAGCGTATAGATAAGTTGGACGGCAAATTAGATCGCTACATCAACACCGGAGATACAGCCACAGATAAGCAAGCCGGCTTTGTATATTTTACCACCGTAGATTATATTCAAAAAGTAGTAGATAAGGACCTTATTCCTCACTTAGATAAGATAAACTTTTACGACAACCTCTTTGTAGAACTCCGCAGCGTAAACAAATCAAACTATTACAGAGTAGATGAGTTAGATAAAAAAATCCTCCATGTGCTTGCAGGGCTTAATGCACTTCGCGAAAACAACCTGCAATCGTTTCTGCTCGAAAACATTCCGTTATCAATAAAAATTGCAGGCTTCTTTAAAAACAGCTCTGGCATAAAAGAGTTTCTTACAGTTGCCGCCAAGCGCTATCCCACACAAGTATTGCATTATGCATACCTTTTTGATGATAAAGATTATGCACTTCCCATTTTAGAAAATGCAGTAACTGCAGCACCAGCCTTTGCAAAAAAGTATTTTTTAGAAACCCAACCCATTTTCAGAACCCTAAAAAAGAGCAGCAATACAGCTGTGCAAACCATACTTAGTATTGATAAAAAAATGGGAAAAAGCACCAACGCTTATGTATTGTTAGATGCCATTGAAAATAACCAGCTCACCATAGAAAGCGCCAACGAAATAGGGAAAGAACAATACGCATACCTAAAAACAATGCTCAATATTCGTAAGAAAAAAGAGCCGTTGGCAGAGCATTCACTCGAAGCTGAATTAGTAGTAAATGCACTAAAATACGTGCGTGTAGTAAACGACCTGCACAACGAGCCCGACAATATTCGATTTGCAATTGTAGATTCATTTAATGCTGCCGAGTTATACACGCTCATGGTGTATAGCGAAGAAGAAATTTTCACCTCCACATTTAATGGTTGCTTTAAACGCCTCCTTGCAAAGTTAGACAGCACCAATGGCTACGAATTTATTCAGCAAATGGGCGAAAATAGATTTAGAGCATTCATAAAAATGGCTGCATCTTATGGAAAGCTCGACCAATTTCTAGCCACCATGAAACCGGAGCAGCAGCAACAGTTAATGGTGAAATTTGCCAGCAATTTAGAATTAGATGAAAACGATATTGAGCAAGCTGTAGAAGTAGCAGACGCATTCGGGAGCATATCGGATTCCTCTTTGCTAAACCTGCTGCGCACCACCATAAAAAGTGAATACAAGCGCGTAGATGCACAAAATAGTAAACGCGGAAAAGTAATTTACGGACTACTCTCCAACCTCTTTGCAGGCGATGGCTTATTTAAAGATGAATGGTTCTCCGGCATTGCAGCCAAATACCAATTGCCACCATTAGATAAAGTAAACTTCGAAAACCTCTTTCGTAGAAACCGCCACAATATCTGGCAAATGTACTTTTATGACGATGAAGATGGCGATGCCTCCTTCAAAACATTTTTAGCCGTTTTTAAAGACCCCAACTGGCAAATATTCGACTATCCGCATTATGTAAAAATTGCTTCAAAATCGGGAGCACTGGTAACCATTTATGCCAATAAACCCAAAAGCGAGTACATTGGCCAACCACAAATAGAAAAACTATTAGATAGCCTTAAACAAGAACCCGATGTGATGGTTCACCGCGGCCACAGCTATTATGCCTATAAAACCATCGAAAAAATTCACAGCAACACTGCAGTGTTTATACTTGGCAGTTGTGGAGGTTACAATAGCCTAAAAGGTATTTTTGAACGCAGCCCTAATGTAAGTGTAGTAGCATCCAAGCAAATTGGAACCATGTTTGTAAACAATCCGCTCATTAAACTTTTAGCAGAAGATATTCGCAATTTCAAAGACATAAACTGGTACAGCACTTGGAGCGATTTAGAAACCACCGTGAAAAGCAACAAGCAGGCCTACGAACGCTTTCTAGATTATATTCCACCACATAAAAACTTAGGCGCCTTGTTTATTCGAGCATATAATAGAATGACCGAGGAGTAAACCTCATCGACAAACAGTGCTTTTTCAGTAAAAAACATAGCTTAGCTCCATTACATTATTCTTGAAACAACTCTTCACGGAAACAATTCAATAATGTGATTAAACTTGCTTCGCCAAAAAACATTTAAGCGTAATGATTAAAACCTGTATTACAATACTGCTGGCAGCAGTTAGCGCTTGTTTATATGCGCAATCAGAAAGAATGGTAGAAATGAAACCTACCACTCAATCGCATAATTTTGAACGCAGAGGTGTATCGCTAAAAGAGGCACTTAATCAAATAACGCCAACACCACTCAATGTAAAAAAAGAACAAACCGGCACTTTAATAGTAGCCGTTCTACTTCCTTTTAAAGCAGAAAGCAGCAAGGCAATACTCGATGCCGTTGCAGAAATGAAAGAAAACAGACACCGAGCAAAACTACTTACCGATGAGGCTAAAACAGCTCTAGAATTTTACGATGGCGCAATGCTGGCACTCAAAAAAATACAGAACTCCGAGCACCAACAGTTGAAGATGGAACTTCACTTCTTCGATACTTGGGGAAACGACTCCGTAATAAATGAGCTACTAAAAGAAAAAGCTATTAAAAATGCAAACGTAATTATTGGACCTGCCACCCACGAAGGCGCAAAAAAAATAGCTGAATTTTGTAAGCAAAACAGCATTGTAAACGTACAGCCATTTTCGCCCTCTAAATCTATTACCACCAGCAATCCATATCACGTAAAGTTAGCTCCCACACTAGAAGCGCATATTGATAATATGGTGCGCTCACTTGCCGATTCATTCATGCAAGAAAACATTGTTATTTACACCACCTCCAATAAGAGCGATTTACAAGCAGCCCAGCGCTTAGACTCCATACTTAGAAACTTTGACGGAGCAGGAAAAACCCGCTTCAATATTACATTCTTTAATACCGCAACAGCTATAAAGAGCGAAAAAAAATCGGTAGTAGATGTGCTACACCCTACTAAAAAAAATATAGTGGTGGCTTGCGCGTTTGAAGAGCCAAATGCACAAATGGTAATTAGGCAATTAGCAGCAGCAAAACCACAAGTTATTGTGTATGGAATGCCCACATGGCTCAATTCCGAAGTGCTTCGGTTAGATTATTTAAACAAATTAAATGCCCGCTTTACAGAGCAATTTGTAGAAGATACTTTAGACAATAAAAAGGCAATGGAATTTATTAATTTATACCGCGAAATCAACTTCTCCTTTCCGCCAAAATACGCATGGCTCGGCTACGATGTAATCAATTGGCTATATAATGCAGCTGAGGAAAACGACCGTTTCCCTGCCAATATACAAGGCAGCTTTTATTCCGGAGCAGGATATAAATTCCAATTCCGAATTGCAGAAAGAACACCCAAAACAACTGAAAAACGCGGTATAGATTACTATGAAAACACCTTCTTACACTTATTGCGCATCCAAAACTACACATTACTAAAGGACTGGTAGCCAATGACATTTCTACGCATTTTATTAAGCCGATGCACCGCACCGGAACTGCATAAACTAAAGTTACAACCACTTAAAGGCAATGAATACGAAGTATTGCTTGAAACCATTAAGCACTGTAACAATCCCGACTGTAGCGATGAAGACATACAACACAAGTTACAACTTTCTAAAAGCTACTTCGATAAAATAAATTCCGTACTGCTAAACAAGTGTACCACCATCTTAGCCGGAAGCAACAGCTATGAAGATGCATTTAGTCTTTACCTCGAAAAAGATATTTCCGATCTTGTAAAACACGAACTAAAAATCCGTGAAAAACAAATACTTAAATCCGGTACTAAAGATGAAATTGCGCATTTCTATTACATCGCTTTCCAAAATTTAAGGCGTATTCCCGCCAGCGATTACAACGATGATCTGGCAGAAACCACTGCCAATAAATACCTGCTCAACAAAGAGCAATGCACCGAAGCAGATGAATTAGAAATACGTGCCATGTTAGAAGTTACACGTGCATTTATTAAAGCAGTAACAGGTGAAATGAAAAAGTATGAGCCATTCTTTGTAGAAAAAATGAAGGCAATTTCAACCCAAATTGAAAACAAACCATATTACAATGCTCATTTCCATTATCAATTAGCTTGGGCAAACTATTACGATTACTACACCAGTAATTTTCCAGATTTAGTAAACGCACTTAAAACAGCATTAACCTATTACGAAAAAGCCAAAGACACCATCAGCGAAACCTATAAAATATATGCAATTACCAAACTTGCAAAAGCCTATTGCCATGGCAGCCATTTTGAAGAAGCATTGAAAATTTACCAAGAAGCATTCGACCTGTTTGGAAACCAATTAACGCGCAATCCTTATCACCCAACTATGTATGCCATTGTTTCAATTATCAATGGTAAGTATGCCGAAGCAGAAGTAATAATGAACAACAATTTACAGCACCTGCTCAACTCCGAAAAACCTGGAACTCTGGATTTCGATATATACAGAACTTACGCCATTTTATATATGAACCAAGCTAAGTTCGATAAGGCCTTTTTATACTTAGAAGAAGCACTTAAATTCCGAAGAACCGGTATTAGTTTACTAGGTGATATTTTATTGCGAATGGTACACAATGCATTCTTTGTTTTAAGTGGCGATTTAGCTACGGCAAAAGCCACTTTAGCCCGCAATTTCAAATTCCTTTCTTCAAAGGAAAATGATCCCATGGTGCAGGAATACACTTCTTACTTTAAAATGTTGAAGCAGATTATCCGCTACCGCGAAGGAAAAAAACTACCCAAAGATTTTGCCGAACAACTTGCTCCCTTTCGCCAAGGAATTATGAAACTCTATGGCGATTTACTAGATAAAATGGTGGATTAAACCACACCTGCAAGCAATAAAAAAGCCCGTTCTCAAAAAGAAAACGGGCTTTTTACTTATGGTAAATGTTTTACGAAGCAGATTCTGTAACCACTCTTTTTTCTTGGATACGAGATGCTTTACCTTTTCTATCTCTTTGGTAGTACAATTTAGCTCTGCGTACACGGCCAACTTTGTTTACTTCAATCTTTTCTACAAATGGAGAGAAAAGAGGGAATACTCTTTCTACACCTACGCCATTAGAAATTTTACGAACGGTAAAAGTTTTTGTGGTGCCAATTCCGCGAATTTGAATTACATCGCCACGGAACTCCTGAATACGCTCTTTATTACCCTCTGTAATTTTATATGAAACGGTAACGTTGTCGCCCGGTTTAAAATCTGGATGTGTTTTTGCTTCGCCAAAAAGTAAATCGCTTACTTCTTTAATAACATTATTCATTTTGATGCTGTTTCTGTTTTTTCAAAAAGGAGCGCAAATATAATTTTTCGTTCCGGTATTACAAAACTCTTTTTTATCCAATTTTTTCTGCCACCATATTTACAATGGTTTCAGGCTCCGCCATTCTGCCATTGCCCACTAAACCACTGGCTAATTCGCCATATTCTACCGGAATAAGTAAGTTGCCAAAGGACTCTAATGTTTGCACATTGCGCTGTGTTGCCGGATGCTGCCACATATCAATATCCATTGCCGGGGCAAAAAATACGGGGCACCGTGCCGAAAGATAGGTAGCAAGCAACATATTATCGCAAATACCATTTGCCATTTTTGCCATGGTATTTGCCGTTGCCGGAGCTATAACCATGGCATTTGCCCAACATCCTAATTCAACATGATTATTCCATGCCCCATCTTCCGAAACATTAGTAATTACCGCGTTTTTACTAAGAGTAGATAATGTAACAGGTGTAATAAAATCTAAAGCCGAAGCAGTAGCTATTACTTTTACCTCTGCTCCGGCTTTAATAAACTGTCTTATTAAAATAGCGGCTTTATAGGCTGCTATGGAACCACTCACGCCAAGGATAATTTTCTTTCCTTCTAAACGCATGGCTTATTTTTTAAGAAGCAACTAAGGCTTCTCTTAGTTTTCGTCTGTATTGTCGCGATAGTAAATTGCATCGTCCACAAATTCTGTGGTTGCAATAATGGTTGGGTGCGGTAAACGCTCATAAAAGCGCGAAATCTCAATCTGTTCGCGATTTTCGTTTATTTCTTCTAAAGAATCGTGCGATTCAAAATCTTTTAATTTAGAATGCAACTCCTCTTTCAATTCTTTACCAATTTGGTTTGATCTGCGAGAAATAATATACAAAGATTTGTACACATTACCGGTTCTTTCGGCAAGCGAAGCCAAATTTTGAGTTTCGATGTAAGGATTCAGCTGCGACAACTTTACTTTCTTACTTTTATCCATTAGCTTTTATTTTTTCCAGTGTTTTGTAAGCAATGCGGTACATTTTTTCTGCCTCGCGAGAATACTTACTTTTTTTAAATTGGTCGGCAAAGATAAAATAACTTTTCACAGTTTTTTCTAACGGTTCATTTTTTGCTGCACCCCGCTGTTCCTCTGCCAGTAAAAAATTGTTTTTCACAATTAAAAAGTAAGCATGTTCCTTTATGGTATTACACTTTGCTTTTACTTTCTCATCCTTAATTTTTTCTCTCTGTATGTCGGCTTCTTTAATACATTTAGATAGGATGCGCTCTCTTTCTCCCATATTAGAAGTTTGTGCATGTTCTATTAAGCCTTTCAGCAGTTTATAGTGCGATTCTTGCTCATACTCCTCTGCCTCAGCTATATATTTACTTGAAGAAAATTTGCGATTAAATGCCAAGTAACTGTCTAAAACATGCCTATAGCGCTCTTCCTTTTTAGACGGAATACTATTTTCAGCAAATTTGAAATTAGATTTCACAATCATAAAATAGATACGCTCTGAATTATCTATATCAGGGAATGTTTCAAGTAAGTTTTCAAATGTGGTGGCCGCTGCGCGGTAGTGCCCGGTTTTGTAATACAACTCAGCGTTACTCAGTGCTTTTTTCTCTAATTTTTTCCGCAATTTGGTAATAGCCATATTGCAAGAGTCTATCCGCTTATGGTTATCGTAAAAATTATTAAGATACAGCATGTAGCCCTCTATGGCCTTATAGGTATTTACCTGCTCCAGCTCGTACTGTGGCGATTGATTATCTAAACTCTTAGCATGAAGATACAAACACTCTTCTGCATGTGTGCTGGCGGGATAAAGATCGAAAAAGTTCTTGAAGTGATACGATGAAATAATGTAGTCGCCTTGCTTATAGTTGGCCAAACAATAGTAATAGTATATTTCTTCTGTAGATTTTGAGCCTTTATATAAGCCCATTAACTCTTCAAACACGGGAATGCATTTGTAGTACTGCTTCTTATTGTACCACTGCATGGCTTTTTTGTACTTGTAATCTAAATCAGTACTCTTTAATAATTGTTCGGGAGTATCGCAACTTTGCCACAGCAAAACAAATGCTAAGAAAAATAAAGAGAGGGAAAAATGTTTAAACACTCCGTACGAAATAATTTATGAAGCAGCAACCAATATGGCATTACAGGCATCACTGGCACTTATATTTTCGTGCGATGCCGTATAAACCACTTTGCCTTTATGTAAAACAATAAGTTGTGGCGATTGGTGCACCACATTAAACTTTTCGGCTACGGCATTAGATACAGGGCGAAAAGCCAATAAATCCAACAAAAAAACCGGACACTCACTTTCTGGAGCTTGCCATTCTTTTTCAAAAGCCTTTTTAGCAAAAACACTTACCGGACACCGAGTACTGTGCTTAAAAACAGCTATCGGATGTTCAAAAGAAAGCGTTTCCAGCTCATCTACACGAACCTCGCTATTTAGTTCTAACCAATTCATACTAATTAGGCACGAACTTCTTTAACGCTGCTTTCTGCTTTAGTGTATGTTGGGCAAGTTTGGCGATGGCAGGAACTTATGCCTATAATTCCGGCAATAGAAACAACTGCAATAATTGATTTCATTAATTTGTTCATGGCGCAAGTTTAAAAAATGAACGCGAAAATACCTTAAAAATTGTTTTTATTGTTAGCAACATACCGCTGTGTATTCTTTTTGTCAAGTTTTGGGAAATAGAAATTGTATTATTGAACTGCCATGCTTTCTCCAACGCGCACTCCTGCTCAAATTGCAGAACACTTTATTCATTTTACCTCTAAAAACATTTTTTTAACCGGTAAAGCGGGAACGGGCAAAACCACTTTGCTCAAAAAGATAATAGAAACCTCACATAAAAAAACAATTGTGGCAGCACCCACCGGTATTGCCGCACTCAATGCCGGAGGAGTAACGCTACACTCACAATTTCAGCTACCGTTGGGAGGTTTTCTACCCACACATGGAAGTTTTATTGCCGATGGTGCTGTAAAGTTTGAAACCAAAGCCACTTTAGGTAGGCATTTGCAAATGAATGGACGCAAGCGCCAAACCATACGCGAAGCCGAGTTACTTATTATAGACGAAGTGAGCATGTTGCGTGCCGACCTGCTCGATGCAATTGATTTTGTATTACAACATATACGCAGAAAAAACCAACCTTTTGGTGGCTTACAAGTTTTGTTTATTGGCGACTTGCTTCAGCTTCCTCCGGTAATAAAAAAAGAAGAATGGAAGCTATTGCAAGCATACTACCACAGCCCGTTTTTCTTTGCCGCACAAGTATTACAGCAGCATCCGCCCGTGTATATTGAATTAGATAAAATTTATCGCCAGCAAGATGAAAAATTCACCGCCATACTCAACCGAATACGCTACAACGAAATAGAACCATACGATGCTGAAGAGCTAAACCGCTACTATATTCCCAATTTTAAACCTAAGCCCGAAGATGGTTTTATCACTTTAACCACGCACAACCGCATTGCCGATGAAATAAACCAGCGCGAACTTCACAACATTCCCTCCCACCCTTCTACCTTTCATGCCATTATAGAAAACGATTTTCCCGAAAATATTTTCCCCTGCGAAACTGCGCTTGTACTCAAAAAAGATGCGCAAGTAATGTTTATTAAAAACGACTATTCGGGCGAAGGCAAATTTTTTAATGGCAAAATTGGCACGGTTAAGTCAATTGAAAACGACACCATTATTGTTGAAACCGATTCGCATGCACATATTGAAGTTGAACGCCATACTTGGCAAAACATTCGCTATTCGGTAGATGAAAACTCTCGCGAAATTAAAGAAGAAGTTTTAGGCTCATTTTCGCAATATCCATTGCGCTTGGCTTGGGCAATTACCATACACAAAAGCCAAGGTTTAACATTCGACAAGGCAATTATTGATGTGCGCAACATCTTTGCCTCTGGGCAAACTTATGTAGCGCTATCGCGTTTGCGCAGTTTAAACGGATTAGTTTTATCTACTCCATTTTCTGTACGTGGCATTGCAAACGACACATCGGTATTGCACTACGAAAACTCCCAAGAAGAACAAGGCAACTTAACACAGCACTTGCTCCATGCTTCTATGGAATATCTACAAATTTCTGTAAAAGACAGTTACGATTTTTCGCAACTCCAGCGCGATTGGCTAATGCATCTTGCATCTTACAACAAACTCGAAAACCTTTCTGAAAAACAAAAGCACTTAGAATGGGCACAAGAACAATTAGAAAGCCTAAAAAGTATTGCCCAAACTGCCGAAAAGTTTTCTAATCAACTTCAATACATTTTTGCACAGAAAACAATAGATAAGCCTTTTATTATTGAAAGATTACAGGCTGCCAAAAACTATTTTACCGAACCTTTAAAGAAAATTGATGCGGCAGTTTTCCTGCATAAACGCAAAATGCAATTGGCAAAAAACACCAAAGCCTACGCAGAAGAATTAGAAGAATTAGATGCCCAACTTTTAAACAAACTAAGGCAAATTCATAAATGCGAAACCATTGCACTCACTATACTACAAGAACAGTCTTCCATAAAAAAAGAGTGGATAAACAGTTTCGATACTTCGTGGCGAACAGCCCTAGCAAACATTAAAATTGAAGCACCCGAAAAGCCCGAAAAGAAGAAAAAGGAAAAAGGCGAAACCTACCGTGTTACACTGGCAATGTACCAAGAAGGAAAAAGCCTAGAAACCATTGCACACGAAAGAAACCTAAGCAAAAGCACTATTGAATCGCACTTTGTAAAACTAATCCAACAAGGAGAAGTACCCATACTTAAAATAATGACCTACGAACGTTGGATCGAAATAAAAAATAGTATAGAAGAATACCCAAAACTATCGCTCACAGAACTAAAAAACCTTTTTGAAGAGCAGTTCTCTTTCGGAGAATTAAAAATGGTAAAAGCAAGCCTGCAAACCGACATTGATATATATTAGAGCAACTGCCTTTTTCGCCTTCCCATTTAGCGCTTGATTCTTGATCTCTCTATTTGCACCTGTTTTATTCAAATTTAAAACACGAATAATCGTAAACCTATTTTATGAAAAGATAGCCGATTTATTTAGTGCAAATAATAAATCTATGAATAATTTAAGCTACGGTAAACGAACCTGTTTGAAACACCGTACCTGAAAGGTTCTTCACTTCAAAAAGATGTGTTTTTGTTTTCATTGCTGATTATTTTTGAATTAGGTTTTGTTATTTCAAACTGATATTTTTGGTGATGGGAGCATCCCAATCGGGGTCGTTTACCGTTACATTGGCAGAGAAGGTGTTATCAGCATTTACCTTACCGTTTGAAAGATTGAAAGCAATACCTAAGTAGGTAATGTTGCCAGAGTAAGTGCCACCTGAATTGGTAAGCGGTAAGTTTACATCAAAAGCATCAGCCCATGTCCAGCAGGAATCGCCTTTTTGGGACCATTCGCCTTTTATATTTATGCTTGATTGACTTGTTGATGCAGCACATGCAATTGAAGCCCCCACTAATACATTACTATAGCTTAAAGAGCATCCGCCATTGAAACTTGTAGTGACGGCAAAGGCTGAGTAAGTGTCGCTATAAAAACTTGTTTTGGTTTTAATCCCGGGGGCTGTAACATTGCCATTGGTATACACGGCAACATTTGCACTAGCATCTTCACAACTTACCTTATAGTTGCCGGGGCGGGATGAAACCCGTATGCTGTAATATCCATTGGTATTTGTAAAAGTTGAGTAGCGTAGTATGTCGCTGCTAAAAACTACTTTTCTGTTCTTGGCGGGCTTATCGTTGCAATCCACAACTTGCCCGGTAATTACACAGGCACTGGCAAAAACATCACAATTAATAAATCTGCTGATGAAATCCAAGGTTACTTCAGAGCTTCCCACTGTAATTCCTCCGCTGTAATTCCACTGCCCTGAGATTTCGTTAAAAGTCCATGCGCGTGATGATGAAGAAAGCGATGAGGCTACTTGTGGAGATAGCTGAATAGCAACTCTGGCATTCCCCGGATTGGGTGTCAGTATATTACCGTTATTGTCAATAAAATCAATGGCTGCAAAACCTTGTGTTTCCATAATGCCCGGGTTGCCGCTGGTGTCTAATGCCGAGAAATCGCCTCCGGGCATTAATTCGTCTATAGAGGGATCATCTGCTTGAATATAACGGGCGCGTACGGTTACGCTACCTGAATATGCGCTTCCCGATTCCGTTACAAATCCTTTGTTGCCAACGGATATTGAAAAAGTTCCAAAGGAGGCATTGCCGCCTGTGGCTGCGTTTCCGATAGGAGTTTCAGAGCCATCATAATTTATCAGCTTAATTACTGTGTAATCGGAAGCGTCTTTACTTTTGGTTACATTGCGGTAGCCGGGAAAATAATCTGGCGCAGTAGCTTTAATCAGCACTACGTCTGTATTGGCAACTGGGTTTTTCAGTTCGAATTTTCCATAGACATCGGTAACCACAGTTTGGCTCCCTGCTGAAACTTTGGCTCCTTTAACGGGTAAATTCCCTTCGTTCACCACCATTCCGTAAACAGAGCCGGATGTGGGCGTACCTTTGTTGCTGTTGTTTTCTTTTTTGCATGCTGTTATACAACTTAGTGTAAGTGTCAGCGCAATAAATGTTGCGATAGCAACTTGCCTTTTCATAATAGATAGTTTGTTTTTGCCTACTCTATAGTCCCCTTTTCGGCTGCCTGGGTTGGTTTTTATTCTTTAATAAATTTCTGTTTGTTCAGGAAATACATGCCTGATGGCAAATTATTTATGGGTATAATTTCCGTTTCTGATTTTGCTTTGGCAGAGTACACCACTTCGCCCAAAAGGTTGGCAATGATTATTGGCGTACCTTGTGCAATACCGGAGATGTGAATACTGCCGGAGGCGGGATTGGGAACAATCAATACTTTATTATCTGTAAGATTTTTATTTACAGATAACACCGGATTACCTATAATAAAAACACTGTCGCTTTTTGGATTGAGGATAATGGTGTTTCCCATATTATCTGCCTGCCTGTTTTTTGTAATGATTGCCAACCCGTCAGTATGGCTCGTGATATGGATGCTGTCTACTGCAACAGCAGTTATGGTGGCAATTTTCCCAAAGCCAGAACTAGGAAACGAAGTTGTTTTGCCAATGCCCAAGTAAACTTTTGCGGAGCTGCTATCAACTTTAGACAATGTAACAAGCTTTGAAAGCGTGTCTAACCAATTTTCTTCAAAACTGACTTGTAAAGAGCTGGGACTAACAACGGCAGGGTCTAACTGAATGTCAGCAGCAAAGACATAAGCGTCCGGTATGGTTTTCAGGCTGTCGCCCGTCCATACCTCAATGGTGATGGTATCGGAGGGGTAGATGGTATCGTTCAGAATTTTGCAATAGATGAACGGAGCGTTTCTTGAAGCTTCATTACCATCGGTTTTATTGTGTGTTAAACTCCAGTTTTGATTGATTGCGTCCACATCGGTATTGTCAATAATCCCGTTGCCGTTGGTATCGCTAAATTTGTAATTGACCAGATTTTGATAAGATGCGTTCCAGTTTGGGGCTGCCTGTGCTTGCCACTGTATAGAGGCTGTGGGTCTTGCCGCGCCTTGCTTTCCATAGCCTACGCTTATAGGCAGCAGGTCGAAATTATCTACAACACCATTGTTGTCGGCATCTCCGGGCCAAACACAACCTACACAACCTTGATACCGCATGGCGGTAACTTTACGCCCGTTGGCATTATCGGCATAGGCAATAACCGGTGTACCTGTATTATCTATTGCTATTGTGAGAGATGAAGCAGCAAAATCTCCATTCCAGCCTACCCATCTGTCAGAAATACCTGTATCGCCTGCCGGAATCCAATTTACGCCATCAAAGAAAAAAACCGAAGCGCGGTGGTCGAAAGTATTATTATCCTGAACGACAATATGGGGAACTTCATTAGCATCTGTTGCCAACGATGGATAGAAACACATATTAGCCCCGTCAAAGTAATCGCCTATTCTTGTCCAGCCTGGATTATCAAAGCGATATATTTTAGGATCGGATCCTCCTGTTTGATCTCCGTAGCATAAAAAAATTTTGTTGTTGGAACTAAGGTGAAGCGAGTAATAGCTGGGATTAGAAGTGGAAAAAGTTTGAGAGCCGGCATAAATCCAGTTATTATTACTGAGCGTTTTTACCCGCACAACATTACTTGGCGAACCTTCTTTGAGCGCAAGAAAAGGTTGATCATTTTGATCAACAACCAGCGAGAGCCAAGTAGATATAAAGGTGGAGGAGGCCACAGTATTGCCTAACAGCACCCAATCGGTACCATTAAAATACTTAACGGTAGCTTTCAGGTTGTTATTAAAATCGGCATAAGCAACAATTGGTGTTCCTGTATTCATAACAGCTATGCAGGGCCAGTGTGCATTGCTTTCGCTTATTCCAAAAATAGAATCGCCAACAAATACCCACCTGTTGCCAGTGAACTTGCGTACCACACCTTTTCCATCGACAGGTGCAGAATAGAAAATCCAGGGAGTTTCGGAATTATCTATAGTAAATGCTATCCTTCCGGGAGTGGTGTTGCCAAAAGGTATGCTTCCTACCTGTGTCCATTGACCTGCTGTAAATTTCATTACCTGTATAGCGCAAGAACCTCCTGCCGTGCTATCGTGGAAAGCAACATATAATACTCCGGCAGGGCTTTTTTTGAGTATAACTTGTGCATACGCTTTGCCAGAGCTGAACGCTTTTGTACCCAATACCGACCATTGGGCTGTTAGCTGCTGCACAACTGCCATGAATACAACCAACATAAAAAATGCATGTATTCTGTTTCTCATATTTTAATTGCTCTTTACAATAGTTGCCTTTACAGTGAGTATGGTGGTTTTGGGTTCTGTATTGGCAGTGATGGTTACAATTTTGCTCTGCTCACCACTTTTGCCGTTGGGGTCAAAAGCCACTTCAATTTTACCCGACTCGCCCGGGGCGATAGGTTCTTTGGGCCAGGTGGGTACGGTGCAGCCGCAACTGCCTTCTGCGCCAAGTATCATCAACGGCTCTTTGCCTGAGTTGGTAAACTCAAACGTGGTGTATTGCTTTTTATCGTCTTTTATTATACCAAAGTCGTGTGTGGTTTTGCTAAACTGAACGGCTGTGGGCGGTAAGTCGGGTATAGAGTTGATGGGTGCAACGCCCTCTGCCGGTGGGGGTGTTGCACTTGTTGTAATTGCATTGGGCTGTGAAAATTGCTTTACCTGAATGTATGTTTGAATACAAAGGCAAACAGAAATAATGAAAAGAAATAAATTGGTTAAACGCATGGAATAAATTTTTAAGGGTTTGGAAATGGGCAAGTGCTATTGCAGGGTCGTAAGTAGTATTTTACACTGCCCGTGCTTTTACATGACCAGTAAGACATGGTGCCACCTGAACTTTTACACCACTCTAATCCACAATCCCAAGTGCCACCCACTTTTTGAATACAAATTCTGATGTCCATTTGTTGGTTGGAGCCATTTCTGACTTTTACGCTTACATCATTGGTATTTCCACAATAAGCAGTAGTGTATTTATTTTCAACAACTTGCCCATACGAGTTCCATGTAGCCCAATCTGAGCTGCTGCATCCCCCACCGCTGCTGCCCGATGAAGTACCCTTGTAAACCGTGCCGCTGCATCCGCTTGCGGCATCGGCACAGGTAGCAAAGCATGAATTTTTTGATGAACAATAATAAGGGGATGAAGACGGGCAACATTTGCCACTGCTCACCAATACACTACCCGAAGAACAACTGCCCGAACCCGTATAATTAGTAGAACTGCAAGTGCCGCCACCGCCTGAGGTATTTATATAATAAACCGAGCCTCCGGCAGATTTTGCTGCAGAGCAAGTTTGATAGCAACTATTAGCACCTGTGCTGTAATAAGGATAGGACGATGAGCAGCATTTACCTGTATAAACAGGATACCAACCGCTGGAGCAACTGCCGGTACCTGACCATGTGGTGTAGTTACATGTGCCGCCTCCTCCGCAAGCACTCTGGCAGGCTGATTGGGTTGAATATTGCGCTCCGCTGCTTACATAAGTGCAACTACTGCCATTGCAATTGTAACCTGCGCTACCGCCACCACCACCTGTGCTGCTTAATCCTTTTGTTACCGTTCCGCCAGTGCATGCATTTGATGCTGATTTACAACTTGAATAGCATTTGTTTGTTGCTGAACAGAAATATGGATAGTCGGAGGGGCAGCAGGAACCTGGCCCCACTATTACGCCATTTGTGCAGGAACCAGACCCCTGATAAAGATAATCCACACAATTATAGCAACTGAAATCGCAGGAGCCGTCATCCTTAGTTGCATCTGTATTGTAATTGCAGGCATCATAGTCGGTACAACCCTTTTTATCGCAACCATTAATGCTAATGAGCAATAGCAATGCTACTGCCAGTACTAACGTTTTGTTTAGATTTTTCATGCGCTTATCCTTTTTTTGCCTACTCTATAATCCCCTTTTCGGCTGCCGGGGTTTACAATCAAAATAGTTTCTGAAGTTCATTTGAAGATGGACGGGGTGCATCGATAGTAACTATTTTCAGGTCCTTATCAATAACCATGTATCGTGGTATGGACTTAATCATGTAGGGTTTAAGTTGTTTTATTCCCTCTTTGTCAATAAACATAGGGTGAGTCTGTTTCAGTTCCTTTGCCATTACCTTCCATGTCTCCAAATTGTCCCAAACACTAACACTCACAAAGTTTACTTGATTGCCATACTGCTGCTCCAGTTTTGTCCAATGAGGTATTTCAGCTTTGCAGGGTCCGCACCATGTTGCCCAGAAATCTATTACGGTGGTCTTGCCTCTAAACTGTGCCAGACTTACTTTTTCGCCATTAAGTCCCGTGCCGACAATATCCACCAGTGGCTTTCCAACCATGTCAACTACTAACACTTTGAACTCCATTGCTTCGCGTATTCGCTTTTTTTGTTGTTCTGCTTGCTTCAACTTACCCTCTTTCCTTTGATTTAGTAGGTCAGCCATTTCTGGATAGACTTTAGTGTAATCAGTTATTGTAGCAACCATTCTGTTGGTTATTGTATCGATATCTGCAAATAGCTTCGCGGTATCGCCATTTTTCATATTAGCATATATCGGTTGCCAGTCCAACTCATCGGCAAGAACGAAACCTGCTAATGTGTTGTTGCGTTCAGCTCCTTTTCCTGAAAAACTTAACGTCTCGTCAAAATAGGATGTATGGAGAGTTAGTTTTAGCTCGTCTCCGGGTACCATAAAAATGAAAGTAACCTCCTGTCCATCAAAAAATCTTAATGACTTTGCCGTGTCAAGATTGAATTTCATTTCAAAACTGCCATTCTTGCTCAGTTTGACAGCCCCAAGTTTGTCGCTAACGTAATCTTCACCTTTTTGGTAGTCATAATAAAGAAAAACGCTGTCGCCTGTCGGGGCAATAATGCTACCTGACAACGAAGTGTTTTGAGCTTTGGTGCCAAGGGCGATGCAGAGAAATAAAAGTGAAATAGAAATAGTTTTCATTGCTAGCTTTTTTTGCCTACTCTATAATTCCCTTTTCGGCTGCCTGGGTTTATGTGGTGTTATTGTTCTTTCAGTTTTACATAAAACAGATTGGAGTTTCCCATGTGGACTCCCTCTTTGGAGATAAACTCTTTGAAGAAGTCTATGCGCGCCACTGCTTTGGTCATTTGTTTTTGCGAGCCGCTGTAGGTCCATTTCTCTGTAAACCGCACACTGTTTACCAAAGGAAAGGTAGTAAAATACTTCCCTTTGGTGTAGGTAGAATCAATTCTGCCCACACGGGTTTTTACCTCATCAATGCTTAGTGGTGTTTCATCGTTGCCCTTTTCAAATGCCTGCAAATTGCCGATAAGCACATCGGTGAGGATGGTATTAACCATGAAAACCTGTGCGGCAGAATCCTCTGACGAGATGAGTGGCAACGCATTGACTACCTCCCTTATAGGAGTATTTATTTCCAATGCTTTTAGTCTTAGAAACTTTGGCGTTTCTGTTTGGCTAAAAACACCTACTACCATTAAACTAAGTAGAGCTGTAATAATTATACTTTTCATACTCTTATTTATTTTGCCTACTCTATAATCCCCTTTTCGGCTGCCGGGGTTGGGCTTGTTTTTTTAATGTTACTCATATCCAAGCCCCACACCCAAACCTACCCCCAAAATCACGGGTAACGCCACTCCAAGCCCTACACCCAGTCCTATTGCTTTGCCAATTCTCCTTCTTTTTTCGCGGGCATTGTAGTCTTTTTGAATGGCTTGCTGGGCTGCATCGGTGCTACTAAGGTTGGCTGAGCGGATATACATCTTACTAGCAGTATTGAATGAAAGAGTGTCTTCGGCAGTAATATCTTTAAATCCGGTAATTTTTGCCGGGAAGCCCGAAACGCGAGCGGTAATGGTTCTTCCATCGCGTTCTACCTCATAGATAGGTTCAACCAAAATGTCAGCTTGAGTGGAGCGCAGTGCATTTTGAAGGGCTTCGGCTTTAATGGTTTCTATAGTTTTTTCTTTTACATCGCCAGCCGATGAACCAACGGAACGGGTATTTTCAATTTTTAAATCGGCCACTTTGGCTTTAGTGTAAATCCCTGATTTTGTAACATCCATAGAAGCTGTGTCGCGCGTACTCCATCTGATAGTACTGCATGAGGAGGATGTTAATAAAATGCCGGCAATGGCAAAAAGTAGAATGTTGTTTTTCATATTTTGTTTGTTTTTTTTGCCTACTCTATAATCCCCTTTTCGGCTGCCTGGGTTTATGTTGTGTTATTGTTCTTTCCGAGATGGAGAGTAACTTATCTACTCTTGATAAATTTTATCTGCTTGCTCATTCCATTTTCAAATACCTGGAGAATATAGATACCGCTTGAAGCATCATGCAAATCCATCTCTTGTTTTTCGCTAATACGGCTTTGCAAAATTGTTCTGCCGGTTATGTCAACAATTTTAATATCCCGTGGCTTAGAGTCGGAAAAGGTAATTGTGAACTTTCCGGTGTTTGGATTTGGAAATAAGTAAATGCTTGCCTTATCATCAATATCTATAACGCCTACCGGCTCAAAGCCGGTAATTAACAATACTGAATCAACGCCATAGTTAATGAGCTTTTCATTGCCTAATTTATCATTGGCAGCAATAGGTACCGCCTCTACTTTAAACCAACCATTTGGAGCATTTTCTTTAATTGGTAAAGACAATGTTAATACTTTTCCATTGCTAGTTAACTCTGAGGTATTGTAACGCGTAAGTCCAATGCTGATTCGCCCTTGGGTTGATTGGTTATCTTCAATCTTTATGTAATTGGTGCCAAGTGTACCAAACATGGAACCGGAGTAGTCCGTTTGGATGTTGGCAACATCAACTGCCGAGGCATCAAATAAAATATCGAAAGCAAGCCCATACAGACTATCTATTGGATTGGCATTATCACCAATATTGATAGCTACATTAATAGTAGATGGCAGTTGAGATGAATCTAACTGTGTGGCGGGAATATCAACTAACAGCGGAGTTGCATTTGCCCGTGCAGCACCACGATTTGGGTTGTGATACTCCTCCTCCTTTTTTGCATGAACCTTGCTAAGATTAAAGCCAATGGCATTCTGGTCGGCAAGGTCAACAGTGCCATTGCCGTTAGCATCGGCAAACACTGCCCATGCTTTATCGTTTTTGTTGGTTTTTACCAGCCCCCAGTTATTTCCGCTGCCCAGGTTGGCAGGTTGGGCTATCCATTGCAAACTGGCATTGGGGCGCACAGGACCGGTGCGGTTGTAGAAATACCCAATGGGCAATATATCGGCTACATTGCATTTTTTATCGTTATTCAAATCACCGGGCCATACGGGTACGTAGTAGCGTATGCGGGTGCTATCAGCCCAGGGTTTTAACCGCACATTGCGCTGAGCACCCAATACATCGTTTACTACGGGGTTAGATAACCAGAAGAGAGTAACCGTTTCGTTGGGGGTTTGTGCATTAAACTGTAGGTTAGGCAGGTTGGTGAGCTTAAAACGGAAGGTGTACACCACTCCATTAGCGGTTACGCCCTGCTGCCCGGAGGTGCGGGTCATACCAAAATCTATTTTGCCGTTGGTGGCAATGGGCGGCTGGTAAATAATGTTGCTGCCCAGCACATTGCCCACCTGACTGCTGACCATTTCCAATAGGTTTTGGTTGTAGTTGAGCTTGGCAAAAATAGAGAAGATGGCATCGGGGTCTTGAATTTTTACTACTACGGTAAGCGTATCAAAGTAATTGACCACGCTATCGGTTTCTAACAATAAACTACCCCCGCAATTAGTAACGGATGGTAAACTTGTAATAGTTACCGGCTCAGAGGGTGGTGATATACAACCGAATGTATCTATATAACTAACTGTATAAGTGCCCGGTTGGGTGATGACTGCGTTAATACCCACATTATTATTACTCCAAATCCATGACTGAATTGAATCTTGGTTAGAATAATATGCTTTTAGGAAGTAAGCACCACCATACTGCCCACATGCTGAATCGTAAGTGATATCAGTTATGATTGGTTGTCCTATGCCGGGATTCTTAATGTAAACAGTTACAAACTTAAAGATGCTATCACAACCATAGTTATTAGCAACTTGTTCAATCAGATAAGTGCCTTGATAGTACAAAGGTATACCGTTGATTATTTCACCTTTACAAACAAGGAGTGTATCGTACTCATATGTTACACTACCGTTGGGTACGGGATAACAACTTTGCTGAAATTTTCTAACAAAAGCATCTGGAAGCATAGACGCTTGCAAATTCCAACCTAAATTATTTTGGAATCCACCATATGCAATGCCTGTCACGCTAGCGGTGGTACCCGCCAGATACACATTTCCGGAAGCATCCGCAGCTACTGAATTTCCATAATCCTCATCAGCCCCCCCATAATAGGTTGCCCAAATACGACCACCGCTGCTATTGAATTTTACTAAGAAGGCATCTAAGCTCCCCCCCCCAAAAGTATTTTGGAACCCACCGGAGGCTATTCCGGAAGTGGAAAATGTTTCTCCTGCCAGATACACATTGCCGAAAGCATCCGTAGCTACTGAATGTCCATAATCAGGATAAGCCCCCCCATAATAGGTTGCCCAAATACGACCACCGCTGCTATTGAATTTTACTAAGTAGGCATCATGCCCTTTATAAGTATTTTGGAACCCACCGGAAGCTATTCCTGAAGTGGAGAATGTTTCTCCTGCCAGATACACATTGCCGGAAGCATCCGTAGCTACTGAATTTCCATTATCCTCATCAGTTCCCCCATAATAGGTTGCCCAAATACGACCACCGGTGCTATTGAATTTTACTAAGAAGGCATCAGTATTCCCCCCAATAGTGTTTTGGAAGCCACCGGAGGCTATTCCGGAAGTGGAGTTTGTTTTTCCTGCCAAATACACATTGCCGGAAGCATCCGTAGCTACTGAATTTCCATAATCCTCGCCAGCCCCCCCATAATAGGTAGCCCACTCGCCTACGGGGTCTATTGTTAAATTCTCGTTGGTATTATAGTTGCCTACCGCAAACGCCAATATATCGCCTTGCAGTAAAAAACTACTCTTTATCGGTTGCTTAATGCCCTGATAGGTAAAGGGAGCAGTTTCGGTTATTTTGCCCAGCGGAGTGGTGGCGTGCAGCTTGCCTTCGGCATCGGTATATAAGTTAGCTGCTCCATCGTATTTAATTTTTATATCGGCAGGGTTGCCTCCGGGCTTTACCACAAAGTCGTATTCCATATAATAGCCCTTGCTGTATATTACCCAATCTATATTGGGGTAAATGTTTTGGTAGGTAATGCGGGTGTAGTTTTTTACCCCCAGTATGCCATTAGGGCAGTGAGCCAGATAGTAGTTTTCGTAGTCGCTGCCTTCGCCTTCTTTAATAATAGTGGCATTGGCATTGGCGCCCACTAATTGCATATCCATACGGTAAAATTGGGTGCTGTCAATTTCAGCGTGTTCAAATTTAGCGGTCAGCGCTTTATCGCTTTTTTCTGTCGTTTTTTCAAACGTGCGGGTAAATTGGTAGTGTATGCCGGTGTGGCTTACAAACAGCTTTACTCCACGGCTGTGTGCGGTAAATAAAATATCGGGGCGGGGGTTGCCTTGCAGGTCGGCTACCTGCCCTGCATTTTCGGTAAAACGCAGTTCGCTGCGCTGTGCGCTGAGGTTGGCTGTGTTGGTGGCATTAATGGCAGTGGCTGCACTGAGCAATACTGCGATGATGTATAGTTTTTTCATAATGCGATATTTTTTTTGCCTACTCTATAATTATAATCCCCTTTTCGGCTGCCGGGGTTTATGTTGTGTTATTGGTTAGTGATACAGGTGTTCAGCCTTGTCTTATTGTTTACTGCGGCACTCGTTTTAATTCCGTATCAACTTGTGCCTTGTTGATTTACCGGCATGGGTTAGAACAATAGTGTAAATCCCAGCTGTGTAGTTTTGCAGATTTAACTTGGTAGTTTGCCCGTTAATGCTTTTACTAAGAAGCAGTTGTCCTACGGAATTATATAGTTGTAACAGAAAACCATCCTGATGTTCTGCATTAACAGCAACAGTAACATTACCGTTGGTAGGGTTTGGATAAAGAGTAAAATCTGTTGTTGCAACATCTGTTTGTTCAATTGCCGATATAGAGGACGAACATGGATAGATATAACCATCTTGTAATTGTAAATTATTAGGCGTGGGCGAATTGTAAAAGTATTCTGCTTTCCTGCAACCATCATTACAATATACATAATCATTATAAACGATAGTTGCCCATGCATTATTCTCCCATCTTTGAAACATATAACTTGTTTGGTTATTGTTACCATCATAAGTATAGATTTTCTGACTTTCCTTAATCCATACTCCAACTGAAAACGATTCGTATAACCAAAGTGTTTGGTTGTTATTTCCATCATAGGAGATACTTTCCTGAGAGCGATTTACCCAACTGCTACCATTCCAGCTTTGCTCTAAAAGATGAGTTAGATTATTGTTACTATCGTATGTATAGCTTGTCAGTTGAGCAGTATCCCATAAATTGGCATTTCTATTGTAACCTAATACGTTTATTAGGATATCGCTGCTATCGTAAGAAAAAACTTCATAGTTTGAAATTTCCCAAACACCATTATCCCAACTATAAAGCACTCTATTTATCCGTTTGTTGTTTGCATCGTATGTGCTAGAATCTCTACCCATCCCATCCCAACCATTGGCAGTCCACACCTGGTACATATAGCTTGTTTGATTACTATTGGCATCATAAGTATAGCTTGTCAACTCCAAATTTGCCCAACCGTTAATATCAGCCTGCTGCTCTAAAACACTTGTCAGGTTATTGTTATTGTCATAAGTCTTGGAAGTTTTTAAAGCATTATACCATGCACCGTTATACCATCCCTGAATTGTTTTATCTAGCAAGTAACCGTAGTTGTTATAGGTATAGGTAGTTAGGAATGCCTCTTTCCATGCACTGGTATCCCAGTTATAGGCTAACTCAGTTAAGGGACTATCACTTGAATTATACGTATAAATGTACATGCTACTAATAATTGAATCTGAATTAAGATGGTAAACGGTATCTGGCCGACAAGTTAAATTTGGAACTTGCGCAATGGCTACCATAGAAAGCAATGCTGTTGTTACAGAAAGAATAATTTTTTTCATATTATTTTTGTTTGCTCGCTCTAAAATTCTCAATTGCCGGTGAGCGATTGTTAGCCCGGCAAGGAGACTATTGATTTTGTTAACTTTTTTTGTTATGATGAGTAGTACTATTTAGTATAATATTATTGTATGTAGCTTAGAATCACTTCATCATGGTAATTTGTTTCGTCATAGTCTGCCACTGCGAGCTCGTAACTTCAACCTCACCCGTAAAGGTGTTGTTATTGTTGGTAAGCGTTCCATTTTTCAGTTTAAATAGAAAAGTGTCATAGTAAACAAAGGTTGCGTCCCCCTCCCAAATGTTGCTGCTGTTTTTTTGAATAGGGATTTTCACATCTACAGGTATAGGCATATGAGTGCCTGAACTGGCGCAGTTTTTACCGGGCATATCATCAATACCTGCCACAACTGTAATTCGGAGAGTATCATTTTTTATGTTATCATCTGATATAAAAAGTATAATACCTCCTGACCCATATGTTAGTTCGCAAGCAGCATTGTTTGAAACAGCAGTGCCAAAAATATGAACTGTATCTCCGAAATAGGGAGACGACTCGCACCCTCGAGATAATGTGTAATTGTTAGAATTTGAATTAGATGAGAGAGTTATACGATTAGTATCATTCCATTCAAAGAACGAGGAACCAAGACTATATGTAGAACACGCCTTCATAGTGGCGGACTGTCCCAAATAATAACCATCGGTTAAAATGCCAAGTGTAGAATTCCATTGGGAAGGATTTGGGCTACTTATTCCTGAATACATTGGTTCTTCATTCCCTTTTAGACCATCAATACCACCTTGACCCAATTCTCCATCGTAGGTTGTACCAGGTAAGCAAGCAAGTGTATATGAAAAGACCGGCAAAGCTAGGCTGAAATCATACTTGTATTTAACGAAATAGGTTATAATATTTGCTAGTGGGGTAAAAAACTCAAGACTAATTTGTCCTGAAGGGTCTCTCCAACAGCCTTGAAGTTGAGGGCGAACAACAGACCAACCTTCTACTGTAACTCCCTTATACATGACTGCAAGCTTGCAATATCCGGGATAAACAGATTGTAACCTTCCGCCATTGTTAGTAATTACAGAAGGATGTTTAATTGTAATTTGGTCGGGTGAAGTTTCGTACTTGCTAATTACTACGTTACCATTGCCATCGCTTTGGGTTTCAATAATACTAACTTTTACAGGCTTTGCTTTTATACCAAGGCTCGAAAACCCGCATGGATAATAAACTTGGTCAATAACATAACTTGTTGATGAGTTGCTGCCATTGGGGATACCAAAAACCATCTGTAGCGAGCCTAGAAGATTAGTCCCTCCAATAGATGCGAGTAAGCTAAAAACTCCTGACTGCGAACCCGCGGTAACAGATGTGCCGGAAACAGTAGCATCTCCAAATGCACCGCTCAATACAAATGTTGGTGTACCCGGGAAGATTTCATTCCCTTTTCTGTCAAAGATTTTGTAACTAAACGAAGCACTTTCTCCTTGTTTTAAAGAAAGTATTGGTGGGAAGAATGCAATGTTGTAAACATCTGAAGGTGGAGTTTGTGAGGTGCCGATAACTATTACACTTACATAACTGCTTCCATGTAAACCGTCTGTTACTTCAATATTGGTTTCCCCTTCTGCAATTGCATTAATATTTCCATTTGCTACCGTTGCAATTTGAGGTACTTCCGATGTGTAATTAAATGTAGGCTGAACAGATACCTCGGTGCCGTTTGCTTCATAGAGTTTAGCAGATATTGATGCTGACTCGCCAACCTTCAAAATTATAGTGTTTGCCGAAACCTGAATGATACCTGATTGAGATGGTGCTATATATTCTGGAGTAAAATTCAATTCATTACCCCCATTAAAAAATCCATCATCATCTTTTTTCTTACATGAGTCAGCACTTAGTATTGTCAATACCGCTACAAACAAAAAGTATCGTTTTATCATTGTAATTTATTTAGCTATTTAATTTTTTATACTCTATATCCCCTTTTCGGCTACCTAGCTATTTATCCCCCCACTTGTTCTTTTCAATTCAATAGCAGCTACGTTAAACCTCATTCTATTATTCGTTTTCGAATTGCAGTTGCTATAGCGTGCTTCATGTTTTTAACTTCCAGTTTACTTACCACGTTTCGGCTGTGGGTATCCACCGTATCTTCACTTATATTTAGCAGTATAGCAATTTGCTTTAGACCGCACCCTTCGGCTGATAATTTCAGCACCTCAGTTTCGCGCTCCGATAGGGTTTTTACTTCAGGCTTTGCTTCCATAACAAAGATGATTTATTTGCTTCTACAAGCAATCACGGTTTTCCGTGATTTTTCATATTGGCATTTCAAAGCAACAAAGCACTAAAGACGCTGCAAAAAAAATGTTGAGAAGCGCCAGAAACATGTTGTGGAGTGTGGCTTTTCTGTTGAGTTTTAGAGTTTGAAAGGCAGAAATGCGGCATACAGACAGGGTTAGTATAGATGTTTGCATATATAGAACCAGTAGTTGCATGTGTAAGAAAATATTAGGTATTTTACCTTATCAATCTATCCGACATATGAAGCAATTACTCACCAAATCAGTAATACTTATTACTTTCAATTTATTACTTATCACTTTTGCCTTTTCTCAACCAGGGGCTTTAGATTTAAGTTTCAACCCTTCGCTTAGTTCTTACGATGTAGTTCGCGCTATTGCCTTGCAGCCCGATGGCAAAATACTAGTTAACGAATGTTACGTTAATGCAATCAACACCAGCATTTCTCGCATAAAGAGGCTACACGCCAATGGCTCTACTGATAGCACCTTTACCCTTAACCATGCCACCGATTATGTTATCCGCGATATAAAGCTACAACCCGATGGTAAAGTTTTGTTTGCCGGAGACTTTAATATATACGACTCCATACCTGCCGGACGTATTGGCAGGCTCAACAGCGATGGATATTTAGATACAACATTTAATAGTGGAACCGGCTTTAACAACCGCGTGAATAAACTACTCTTACAACCCGATGGCAAAATTGTAGCCGGAGGTTTGTTTACCGAATACAACGGAACTGCTTGTAACCACCTTATTCGCCTACACTCCAATGGAGCTATAGATAGTACCTTTCATACCACCTACGGGGCTAACGGGGCTATTGAAGATTTAAAAATACAACCCGATGGTAAAATTGTAATTGCTGGCGATTTTACTGCTTATGAGGGTGCCAATACGCTACGAGTGGCGCGGGTAAACCCCGATGGCACCCGTGATAATAGTTGGATAACCCCAGCAGGTGCCTCAGCAGTGGTTCACGCACTGGAACTACAACCCGATGGCAAAACTCTTACAGGCGGAAATTTTTCACATTACAACTTGCAGGCAAAAAATAAACTGGTGCGCCTGCACCCCAATGGCGATATAGACGCACAGTTTTATATAGATGCCGGAGCTAACTCCGCTGTACGTGCTCTAAAACTGCTTAACGGTGGTGAAGTTTTAATAGCAGGTAACTTTACAACGTTTAAAGGTGTAGCTACCAACAGGTTGGTAAAAGTAAGCGCTGATTGTACGGTAAACACCGCTGATTTTGTAACCGGCACCGGAACTGACGATGAAATTTACTGCTTGGAAATACAAGATGATGGCAAAATTTTACTTGGCGGGTTCTTTAGCAGTTACAATAATTTCCCTGTTCATAAACTCGCTCGCCTCTATAACTGTCTTACCCCACAGCCCGATAGTATTTACGGCAAGAGCTACGCGCTTTGCAGTGGCGCACCACAAATTTATAGTGTTACACCGGTAAGTGGTGCTACTACATACGAGTGGACATTGCCCAACGGCTGGATCGGCAACAGTGATTCAGCATCCATAATTGCCACCGGCAATGGTATTGGCGGAACCATTACCGTAAAAGCCTTTACCGATAGCTGTGGGTGGAGCTATGTTACCACCCGCACTATTGCCACCATACAGCCCGATGCCGTACCGCTTTGTCTGGTAACAGTTGATACCCAAAGCACCCACAACATTGTATTATGGGAGAAACCCCAAACCGCCCTTATTGACAGCTTTTTCATTTACCGCGAAACCACCAGCAACGTTTATTCTAAAATAGCTTCACTCCCTTACTCCGCTTTAAGCGAATACCACGATACGGCCGCCAACCCCAACACCACCAGCTACCGCTATAAACTAAGTGTATTAGATACCTGCGGTGCCGAAAGCGACTTGAGCCTTTACCACAGCACCATCCACCTGCAAAACTTAGGCAATGGCAATTTTCAGTGGACGTTCTATAATATTGAGAGTACAGCCAATCCAGTTACCTCTTTTAATGTTTACCGCGATGCCTTTGGCAACGGCAACTGGTTCGCCATAGGTAATGTGCCGGGCACTAATAGCACGTTTACCGATGTTACGGCTAATTCATTTCCCGATGCGCTATATGTGGTAGATGTAAACTGGGGCATTAGCTGCGACCCGAGCCGAGCAGTAAACACCACCCGCAGCAACATAAAGCACAAAGGCATTATTGATGTGCCACTGGCAATTGGTAATAAATGGCAGGAAGCCGTTCAGGTGTTTCCCAATCCGGCAAAGGACAGGGTGCGTGTAATGCTACCCAATGGAATAACCGTTGAAGCCATTAAGCTGATTAACAGCTACGGGCAATTAGTAAAGGAGACAAGAAACTCAGGCAACGAAGAGATTGAATTATCTGGCATTCCGGCCGGTGTTTATGGTTTATGGATAGAAACGAATACCGGAAGATTGGTGAGAAAAGTGGTGATTGAATGGTAATACCAAAGCACACAGATAACGCGGATAGATATGATTAAGAAGTGGATAAAATCTGTGCTTATCTTTTTCATCTGTGTCATCAGTGTGCCGTTCTCATCAAATGCACAACGCTACCCCTTCCGCAACTTTACCGTAACTGATGGTCTGGGCAGTTCATCTGTTAATCACATATTTCAGGATAGCAAAGGATATTGGTGGTTTGCCACACAAGGCGGAGGAGTAAGCCGTTTTAACGGCAAGGAATTTACTACCTACACCAAAAAGCACGGACTGGTAAACAACGATGTTACCTACATTGCCGAAGATAAAAACCACCATATATGGATAGCCACCGCTGCGGGAGTATCAGAGTTTAACGGTATCAACTTCAAAAACTACAGAGCACAGCAAGGGCTAACCGATGGCGTGGTTTATTGCATTTATGCCGATACCCAAAACACCCTTTGGTTTGCCACACAGGATGACGGGGTACGAAAACTCACCAACGGTAAAATAGACTCCATAACTACTTATGAAAACTTACCGAGTAACGAAGTATATACCATTACTCAGAGCAGCGATGGGGTTATGTGGTTCGGTTTGTATGGCGGCATTGTAAAATACACAGCCGGTAAAGCAGAAGTGCTGAAGGAATATTCCGATAAAACCTTTTTCTGTTCGCTATACCATAACAATACCGTATGGTTCGGCTCCACCAATGGCGATTTGGTTTCGGTTTCGCCCATAAATAATACAACACAAAAGATTTTTCTTCCCCCTGTTGCAGCCAGGGATTTTATAGGAGGACTGACAGCCGATTTACACGGCAATATTTGGATAGCCTTGGAACACGGCTTGCTGAAATACGGCAATTCAGGTTATCAGTTATTTACGGGAAAAGAAGGGCTATCGGTAAACACCGTGCAAACTGTATTAGCAGATTACGAGGGAAACATTTGGGCAGGTACGCTTAATGGTGGTGTTAACCTGCTAAGCACCGAAGCTTTTACAGCCTACACCGAAAAAGACGGGCTAAAAAACCCGAATGTTACCTGTGTGGCACAGAGCACTAATAACGCTGTGCTCTATGTAGGTACTGATGCAGGGCTATATACCTTTCAACCTTTGGCAAAAGAGAAATTTGTAAAAACAACTCATCCTGTTCTGGCTACTGCCAACATTACTTCCATTTCTGCCGATGGCGAAAACAGATTATGGCTATGCACCGATGGAGGCGTTCTTGTGGTGCAAATAAGAGGCAATAGTATTTCGCTTGTAAAGAACTTGACTCAAATAGCCGGACAGGATGTAATAAGTCCGTTAAAAGTGATACATAATAAGAATGGAAACACATGGATAGCCACTTATGGTTCGGGGGTATTTTGCATAAATGGTACAAAGGAGGTTGCTTACAATAAACAGAACGGATTTACTTCAGACAATATTCTTACCGTTTACGAAGACCATGAATCGAATATCTGGTTCGGAACACAGGATGCCGGTGTGGTGAAATACGATGGCAAAAGTTTTCAGCGATTAAATATCTCGGAGTTGAATAACGAATCGGTATGGTCAATAGCCGAAAGCAATGATGGCAGCCTTTTCTTCGGCACCGGTGAATCGGGCTTATGTATTTACCGTCAGAGAAAAACTCAATACATAACCACTTCCAACGGGCTTAGTTCCGATTTTATTCCATCACTTATATGGAATGAAAAGCAAAAGTGCCTTTGGTTGGCAGGCGAAAAAGGAATAGATAAACTATGCTTCAATAACGATTTATCAACGCCTGAGATAAAAAGCTACAAACGTGAAACAGGCTTTGGCGTGGCATCGGTTAACCACCACGGTATTGTTGCTGCTGATGAGGATAATTTATGGCTATGTACTGTTAAGGGTTTATGGCATTACAACCGCCAGCTTGATTTTACCCGCAACACTTTCCCGAAACTGCAACTAACTAACCTGCAACTGTTTTACGGAAAAGAACCACTGGCACCGTACTACACCCAATTAGATACAGGGACTAACCTGCCTGTTAACCTTCATCTGCCTTACAATAAAAATCACCTTACTTTTAGTATAAGGGCATTAACTACTGCCGCAGCTTCGTATATTTTTCAATTAAGTGGTCAGGATAACGAATGGTCATCTCCTACAGTTAATAATGAGATTACCTACACTAACATACCCCCCGGCAATTATGTGTTTAAAGCAAAATCCATTGTAAACGGAGTGGAGGCAAAAGATGAAGTATCCTTTGCTTTTACCGTGCATTCCCCTTGGTGGAAAACTTGGTGGTTTTATGCATTGATATCCTTTACATCTATTGCAGGCTTTACATTATTTGTAAAAACACGCGAAAAGATGCTGCGTGAACAAAACCTGAAACTGGAACATACCGTAGCCGAGCGCACACAGGAAATTGTGGAGCAAAAGAAAGTGGTGGAAAAAGCACTTGGTGAAAAAGAAGTGCTGTTGAAAGAGATTCATCATCGTGTGAAGAACAATCTGCAAACTATTTCCAGTATGCTTATGCTGCAAAGCACAGGATTAAAAGATGAAGCAGCCAAAAGAGCCATTACTGAAAGCCAAAGCAGAGTTCGCTCTATTGCTTTGGTGCATCAAAAACTTTATCAAACCGATGGACTGGAAAAGGTTGAACTGAATGGCTTTGTAAATGACTTGGCAAAGCAGATACAATCGCTATACCGTTCTACTGACAAAAAAATTACCGTTCACATCAACATCCCCGAAACCTATATCCCCATTGACAAAGCCATTCCGCTGGGGCTTATCCTAAACGAGCTTTTCACTAATTCGCTCAAATACGCCTTTGAAAATTCCAAGCAGGGACATGTTGAGATTGTTCTCACTCCGGTCAATGTGGAAAACATTCTATCTTCCGCTTCGCGTAAGGTAAAACTTGTTTACCGCGACTCAGGCAAAGGTTTTTCATTTAATGAACTATCGAAAACATCTAACACTTTGGGAATTCGACTTATTAACCTATTATCCGCACAAATAGGATCTGAATTAGCTTATTCCAACGAACATGGTAGCTGTTTTGAGTTGGCATTTTCCGTTAATGTTTAAATAAGAAACAGATATTTTTCCTATTTTCACTTACATATTTGGAAACATGACTCCCCTTAAGGTAGGTATTATTGAAGATGACCTGTTAATTGCTGAAAGTATTTATATCGCTTTACAGCAAATTGGTTACATACCTATACGCCCTGTACGCAACTACTCCGATGCATTAACAATGATTGCCAAAGAAAAACCAGACTTTTTATTGGTAGATATTATTTTGGAAGGCGAAAAGGACGGGGTTGATTTGGCAAACGAAATTAATAAGTACTTCGCTATTCCCTTTATTTTCCTAACAGCAAATAGCGATGCGGGCACTGTCAATCGCGCTAAACAAGTAAACCCCTTTGCTTATTTGGTAAAACCTTTTACTGAAAACGATTTGTATAGCTCTATTGAAATTGCAGTAAGCAATTTTAACAGTCAAAAAAAGGTACAGCCGGAAACTACTCCTATATTCAATGATACCCTATTTGTAAAAGAAGCTGAGGTTTACCGAAAAATTGCTACTGATGACATTTTGTATATCGAGAGCAATAATGTTTATCTGCACTTACATACAGCCGATAAAAGTTACTTAGTGCGGGAAAAGCTGGAGGATTTCATTGCTAAATTATCTGCTAAAGATTTTGTAAGAGTACATCGCAGCTACGCAATAAACTTTAATCAACTTGATGCTATACACGGTCTGTCAGTAATAGTAAAGGGAAAAGAAATACCTCTAGGCAGGAACTACAGAAATGATTTATTGCAAAGAACAATGTTGTTTAAATAAATATCGTGTTTTTGAACTTTTGTGCGTTCATCATACATATCAATGTTAAACTATTTCTACCAAAACAAAAATGTATATTAAGACCACTGCAAAGTTGGCTTAAAAAATCAGCAGTAATTTTCAAAGTTTAGAGTTGTCCTAAAGTTTTAGATTAAGAGTTTGCGTTGCTATATTGGGGACTGCAACTTTGCCCTTTGAGCGAATTTGAAGGTTGCTTTTATTCCTTTTTATGAACTCAACCAACTCCGGCTATCTGTATAGGATTCGGCTGCGGTGTGGGCTTTAATTCTATCTTTTCAACTTTGTAACTCCATAAAAAAGATACACCTCTCAATAATTTTGAGCTACCGAACTTGGCATAGGCTGTGCCTACCTACGCCCAGAAGAGAGAATTAAAAATGGTAAAAGCAAGCCTGCAAACCGACATTGATATCTATTAGAGCAACTGCCTTTTTCGCCTTCCCATTTAGCGCTTGATTCTTGCCAAGCGATTGTTACATTTAATGCCTAAACAACAATCCATGAGTATGCTTTCTACTTCGGTAAACACCAACTCCGACTTGTATAAAAGCAACTACCAAGCCATGCAGCAATTGGTAGAAAAATTAAACGCGCTAAAGAAAGAAGCCAGCTACCAAGGCAAAGAACGGCATCTTCAAAAAGCAAAAGCTGAGGGTAAATTTTCGGCTCGCGAAAGAATAGAATTGCTGCTTGACGAAAATTCTCCATTCTTAGAATTATTGCCCTTTGCCGGAATCAACGGAAAAAATAGCGAAGGAGGCACCACAACCGTAGGCGGCATCGGTCTTATTCATAACAGGCTATGCGTAGTACTTGCCAATGTGGGTACCAACAAAGGAGGAGCCGTAAATCTACCCACACTTCATAAAAGTTTGCGATTAGGCGACATAGCAATAGAAAACGATTTACCAATGATAAACTTGGTAGAAAGTGCCGGAGCTGATTTAACCGAACAAGCAAAAATATTCAACTATGGCGGTGCCACTTTTCGCGATATAAGCAGGCGTTCAAAAGCAGGCATAGCAAGCATTTCAGTAGTCTTTGGCAATAGTACAGCAGGTGGCGCGTATGTGCCGGGCATGAGCGATTATGCCATCTTTGTAAAGAAGAATGCCAAAGTTTTTTTGGCAGGACCACCATTAGTAAAAATGGCAACCAACGAAGTGGTGGACGATGAAAGTTTAGGAGGAGCCGAAATGCATAGCCGTGTTTCGGGAGTGAGCGATTACCTTGCCGAAAACGAATTAGATGCGTTGCAAATTGCACGCTCCATTGTTGCCAATTTACGTCCGCCACAAACTCACTTTACTCCGCCACCACATATTGCCGCACCCAAATACAGCAGCGATGAATTGCTTGGAATTGTTTCGGCAGATATAAAAAAACCTTTCGATGCCAAAGAAATAATTGCCCGTATTACAGATGGCTCTTCCTTCGATGAATTTAAGGCAGAATGGGGCAATACATTGGTAACCGGTTGGGCAAGCATTCACGGTTACAAAGTGGGCATTATTGCTAATAATGGCGTACTGTTTTCAGAAAGCGCCAATAAAGGCGCACATTTTATACAGCTATGCAATAAAAACCTTACACCAATTATTTTTCTACAAAACATTACCGGCTTTATGGTTGGAAAACAATACGAAGAAAGCGCCATCATAAAAAACGGAGCAAAAATGATAAATGCCGTTTCTAACAGCGAAGTTCCTTCCATCACCATTATTACCGGAGCCTCTTATGGCGCAGGCAACTACGCCATGAATGGACGCGCATACCAACCGAGATTCTTGTTTAGTTATCCCAACTCAAAAATTGCAGTAATGGGTTCCGAGCAGCTAAGTGGCGTTATGGAAATGATACAAAAACAAGCCGTAGAAAAAATGGGTGGCACTTACGATGAAGAGCAAGCAAAACAATTTAGATCGCATTTAATGGGCGAAGTAGAAAAACAATCAAATGCATTTTATGCCAGTGCACAACTGTGGGACGATGGCGTAATTGACCCGCGCGAAACCCGCAACTATCTTGGATTCTGCCTTGCTGTAGTAAACAATAAGTCTATTACTAGCGAAAATAAATACGGTATTTTTAGAATGTAACAACACACTAACAAATACAGTTTCATCAACACACACTTCTATTCATGATAAAAAGCATATTAGTAGCCAACCGTGGCGAAATTGCCTGCCGCATTTTTAAAACCTGCAAGCAGATGGGCATAAAATCTATTGCTGTATTTAGCGATGCCGATGCCAATGCTCCTTACGTAAAGATGGCTGATACTGCTTACCATATTGGCACAAGCGAGGTAAAAACATCTTATCTAAATATTGAAAAAATTATCGAAGCTGCTAAAGCCACCGGAGCAGATGCCATTCATCCCGGCTATGGTTTTTTGAGTGAGCATGCTGCTTTTGCCAATAGATTACAACAAGAAGGTATTGTATTTATTGGGCCAAACGTTCATGCTATTGAGTGGATGGGTTCAAAAAGTAAAGCCAAAGAGATAGCCGAAAAAAACATGGTACCAATAGTACCCGGTTACAGAGGCAATAACCAAACTTTAGAAAAATTTTCTTCCGAAGCCGAAGCTATCGGTTTTCCGATTTTACTTAAAGCCACAGCAGGCGGTGGCGGCAAAGGTATGCGCATTGTAAACCAACATACTGAACTTGAACACGCCTTTAAAACTGCCAAATTGGAAGCCCTAAACGCCTTTGGAAACGATGAATTACTCATAGAGAAATACTTCCCTTCTGCGCGCCATATAGAAGTTCAAATAATGGGCGATAAACATGGAAATATCATTCATTTATTGGAGCGCGAATGCACCATACAACGCAGATATCAAAAGGTATTGGAAGAAAGCCCCTCTCCCATCCTTACTGCCCACCAGCGCAGCGCCATGTGCCAAGCTGCGCTGCGGCTGGCAAACGCACTCAATTACGATAATGCCGGAACCGTAGAATTTATTTTTAGCAATAATGAATTCTACTTTTTAGAGGTAAATACACGCTTACAAGTGGAGCATCCGGTTACCGAAGCCATTACAGGCTTAGATTTGGTACAACTGCAAATTGAGGTTGCAGAAGGCAAGCCGCTTACCATTCAGCAAAGCGATGTGGTGGCAAGTGGATATGCTTTGCAATGCCGCCTTTATGCCGAAGACACCGAAAACAACTTCTTGCCCTCAACCGGAACGGTAGCATTGTGGAACACACCATCTATCAACGGATTGCGCTTCGATAGCGGCATAAAAACAGGCTCATCTATTTCTATGTTTTACGATCCCATGCTTTCTAAAATCATTGCACATGGCACTTCGCGCAACGAAACTATACGCAAAATGGAATATGCTCTGCGCAACACCACTTGCCTTGGCACCACTACTAACCACAATTTTCTTTTAGCAGTTTTAACCCACCCCGATTTTATTGAAGGGAATTACGACACTCATTTTATTGCCAACCAAACGCAACTTTGCAATAGCAGTCTTTCACCCAAACACCTTACTAAAGCGCTGGTTGCAGCCACCTTGTTCCGCTGGTATTGCAATGAGCAGCAACGACAGCATTTACAACATATTCCATCGCTTTGGAGAAACAACTTTTTTGCACCTGCCCCCATGCAATTTAAAATTGGAAACAGTAGTAACGAAGTACATTACACTTACCAAAATTCACATTTTGAAATCAATGTAAACGAAAGTCTTATTCAAGCATCGCATTTGCAATTTACCAACAATAAACTATCTGTAATACTAAATGGCATGCTTGAGAATTTCACCATTGCTCAAGTAGAAGAAAAGATATTTATCAGGCATTATGAGTTTCCACAAGTTACAGTTGAGTTCCTTCCCCGCTTTCCAAAAACACAGAAAAAACAAGAAAAAGGAAGCTATGCAACACCTATTCCTGCCACGGTTACACAAGTTTTAGTAAGCATTGGAAGCACTGTTTCCAATGGACAAGCATTGGTTATTCTATCTTCTATGAAAATGGAAAACACCATTATTGCAAACGAAAACGGTACGGTAGAAGAAATTTTTGTAGCAAATGGAGAAAATATAGAAGCAGGAAAATTACTTTTGAAAATAACACCAAACAGCAATTAAATATGATACTCTC
The DNA here is from genome assembly GCA_019638515.1 of Chitinophagales bacterium. NCBI lineage: Bacteria > Pseudomonadati > Bacteroidota > Chitinophagia > Chitinophagales > Chitinophagales bacterium. Next base: position 46,134 of record JAHBTS010000007.1, read on the forward strand.
CGGAAAAGAAATACAAAACAAATTAGGCTCCGAAATTTTTATTGAGCCATTTAATGAAAAGCAACTGAACCCCAACAGCTATAACTTGCGCTTGCATAACGAGCTGATGATTTACACGGGCAGCATGCTCGACATGAAACATCCAAACACTTTTGATACGTTTAAAATTCCCGAAGAAGGTTATGTATTAGAACCCGGCAGGTTATATTTAGGCAGAACTGTGGAGCATACTAAAACACTCAATTACGTGCCTATGTTAGAAGGTCGCTCATCTATTGGCAGGCTTGGTTTATTTGTACATGTAACTGCAGGTTTTGGCGATGTTGGATTTTCGGGTTATTGGACTTTGGAAATGTTTTGCGTCCATCCCATTTGCATTTATCCCAATGTAGAAATTTGCCAATTGTATTACCACACCATAAAAGGAGAATACGAAAGCTACACTAGCGGTAAATATCAAAACAACCAAGGTATTCAACCCAGTTTGCTGTATAAAGATTTTGAAATATAGCCTTTAGAGCAATCGGTTAGATTGTGCTTTATTGATAGCTTCTACCTTATTGTTTACTTGAAGCTTTCTGTAAATTTTTTCGATATGCTTACGCACGGTCCCTAAGCTAATAAATAACGCTTTGCTTATTTGCTCATAAGTGGCTCCCTTTACTAAATGCTCTAAAATTTCTTTTTCGCGCGGAGTAATACCAAAGTCTTCGCCTTCAATTTCAGTACTTTTTACTGGCTCACTTTGGCGAACAAATTGAAGCACCTTTAATGCTATTCCGGGTGTCATAGGCACGCCTCCGTTTACAGCTTCCACAATAGCTTTGTGTAAAAAGTTAGGGCTTTTATCCTTCACCAAATAACCACAAGCACCTGCAAGTATGGCATTAAACACATTCTCATCGTCATCGTGTACGGTACTCATCACAATTTTAATATGCTTCCATTTGCTGCTCACAATTCTGGCGGCCTCTATCCCATCCATTTCAGGCATATTTATATCTAGCAGCAAAACATCTACCGCATCATTTTCTTCTAATTTTTGTATTACTTCTTTCCCATTCTTTACACACCACACTACTTTTACGCCTTCACTCAAATGTAAAATATCTGTAATTATTTCTGCAGTAAGTTGTACGTCTTCTGCAATCGCTACTTTAATCATATTATTCAACAAAGCTAATCATATTAAGATGTAAAAAAATACGCAAGATTCCGTATTGCGGCAAATGTAGGTAAAGGTAGCTTTGCAAGCATCACAAACGGACATGCCAAACACTAAACAGCATCAATTCAATAGTATTTTCAACTTCCCTTCATATAGTGAAATTTGCTTCTTAGACGATGAACCCAGCTACAACTATCTAAATACGATGGTTGTAAAGTTCAACTTTCCTGAGTTGCAAACACACGCTTTCCAAAAAGTAGATTTGGCATTTCAACACATTGTTTCCTCTCCGGAAAAAAATCGGTTGTTATTTTTAGATAAGCATATTGGTCCCAAAATCGGTTTCGATTTACTCGATAAATTGAATCATTTAAATATTACCAATACCACAGTGGTAATGCTTACCACTTGCGAGGCCGAAGAATCTATTGCAGAAGCATTTTCTTATAGCATGGTAAAAGCATATATTATTAAGCCTCTTTCTATTGAACTTATTGAGTGGCTTACGGGTACACAGATTATACCCGAAAACAAAAACCTATCGCAATTAATAAAGTTTAGGGCTTAGCCTTCTATGGCTGTTAGTAAAAACTTATTGAATTTCATTGCCGGCTTAAAATACTGTGTGTACAACAGTTCGTCTATATTACTGCCTAGTAAATCTGCTGGTTGTATATTTGCCATGTAGTAAAAACTCTTATTGGCAATAAGTGGCTGCTCCTTTGCAAATTCTTTATAGTCGCTTTCCAGTACTTTATTTTTATCTCCTAAAATTTGGGGATATACCTTTTTAAAAGATTTTTCATTGATAATTTTTGAGAACACTTCAGGATTGTAATAAATCTCTTGGCGAACTTTAGCAAGCTGTTCTTTTCCAATCATATACAAGCCGCCTCCGGCAAGCAATTCATTGTTTCCCAAATGAACATAAAAACCCGGATAGTCCCAATCTTTAGTTCCTGTGCGCGAGAAAACCGCAGCCACGTTAGTTTTATACGGTGCTTTATCTTTTGAAAAACGGATATCTCTGTTTATTCTAAAAATAGCCTTTGAGGCATTTGAATTTATATCGGGCAAATCTTTTTGCAATCGAAGAATTAACTGCTCTACCAATTTCTTAAACGGCTGCTTTACTTCTGCCTCATAAAAACTTCTATTGGCATCGAACCATTCTTTGTTATTATTTTCTTCTAACAACCTAAAGAACTCCAAAAACTTTTTATTAAAGAACTGCATTAATTTATATTATATGTTACTCTACAAACCTGCACAAAAATTCTAACTAAAAGCAGTGTAGCTGGGAATTCTTTTACATGCAATTCTCTATTGCCTTCACGGTATTAAGCTACCTAGGCTACCGTATCTTTAAATGGATTTCTAAACACAAAATCCTTTGGCTTTATGGCTGCTGCCAATGGCTTTATTATGATGTTGTTTACTATAAAGTTGCGATGTTTCAGTATGCCGTTTACCGTTACGGGAACAGCGCCAACGGTGCTTTTTATTTCCGATGCAGTTCGGCCAAAGTGCAGTCTGGCAAACTGCTGCTCTATGCCGCATTCAACCATATCGTAAAGCATTCTCTGATAAGTGTGGTGCTTTTTGTTTACTTCATAATCTAAGCCAATATAGTGGACTTCACCCGATTTTTGATTGCAATAAAGTGAGTTAAACCCAACCAATTTATCATTCAAGAAGTAACCAAATACCATATAGCGTTCACCAAACAACTGCTTTTGCCCGGTAAAGAAACCGGGCTGCAATTCAAATAAGTTGAAGGTAGATTTTGCAATGGTATTTTTATACAGGCGATAAATATCGGGCTCAAAGTTTTTTACTTCCTGCTCCGAAAGATTTTTCCTAACCAAACTACCACTAAGAGCCATACACTTTTTGGCACGAACGCGGTATTTAGAAGATATGCTATTCAAATAATCATCTATGCTTTTCCATTCCGGTCGGAGTTGCATTTTCATATCAGGCTCTTCGTAGATTGGATGAAAACCCTCTGCCTCAAACTTTTGCCGCAAAACACTATCGGTCTCAAAAATATCGGTCATTAAAAATGCACCTATTTGCGTTTCACCTTTAAAGATATGCTGCACCACTTGCAAATACATATCTGCCATGTCTGTTTCGCTTATACCTGTTTTGCAATAAAATCCTTTTTCTCCGGTCATGAGCAGATTGGCTCCCACCAGCATTTCAACTTTAATAAGCGGCAGCACCCAATCTTTTATTCTATTTACGATACTGCTTTCTGCATGGTAATTACTTAACTGAGTGCCACTAAACTGCACCACCTGGAAATATGCCACTCCCATCAACGCTTCATTTTGCCGTACCAACACATACTTAAATCGCATATTGCCCTGTTGGTTTTCCTCTAAATGCTTTAAATAGCTGAATTGAAACATGAGGTTGTTAGCCGGCACCATTCGCTGCCATTGCTCAAACGGAACTTCGGCAACACTATTAAATGTTTCAAAATTATATGGCATTAAAAGCGAATCGGCTTGGCAGAGTGGAAAACAAAATATCATTGCAAATAAAGCACAAGACGAAATATACCGCTATATATTTTTTATACTGCAAAATACTTTCACAAAGAAGCGTCCTCTGTTAAATTTAAACTTACCTTCAAGTAGTGTCCTTAAAAAATAAAAAAGCAAAATTGAACTTGCGAAAATTCGCCAAAAAAAGAATTTCGCTTTATTTGCACTCACGAAAACCCCGTTGGCTTAAAGGCATTTATGGAGAACGCAACGAAAGAAAATATTAATTTAATCTTTGGCTTAAAGGTGAAAGAATTGCGCACCGCACGCAATTATTCACTACAAGAATTAAGCGAAAAGAGCAGCATTTCGGTTTCTTACCTCAACGAAATCGAAAAGGGAAAAAAATACCCCAAAACCGAAAAAATTTCGGATCTGGCAAAAGCCTTAGATGTACCTTACGACCAGTTGGTTTCTCTAAAACTGGGCAAAACACTTTCTCCCGTTGGGCAAATTTTAAACTTAGATATACTAAACGAACTGCCATTTGAAACATTTGGCATAGACCGTAATTTGCTTACCGGAATTATAGCCAATGCTCCGCTTAAAATTGCAGCACTAGTAAATACCCTGTATGAAATTGCCCGCAATTACAACTTAAAGCAAGAGCACTTTTACTTTGCCGCTCTTCGCTCCTACCAAGAGCTAAACGATAATTACTTTGAAGAAATAGAACAAGCCGCAGAGCGATTTAAAACAGAATTTAGTTTCCATTGCGAGCCTCCGGTTTCTACCACTTTATATGTACAAACTTTACAAGAAAAATTTAACTATAAGATTGCAGCCACTAATTTTGAAGGCTACGAGCCATTAAAAAAACTTCGCAGCATCTTTATTAAAGATATTTCTAAAAGTAAAGAGGAAACCAAAAACCACTTGCTCTTTTACAACGAAAAACTTACCGTGCAGCAACGCACTTTTCTTTTTGGGCGCGAACTCGGCTTTAGCTATTTGAATTTAGAAAAAAGACCTTACACCACTTCTTGGTTAAAAGTGGAAAGTTTCGACCATGTGCTCAACAGCTTTAAGGCTTCTTATTTTGCACAATGCCTGCACATTAACGCTACTCAACTGAAAAACGATTTAGAAGATATTTTTAGCCAAACTCAGTGGAACGAAAGTTTCATTCTCAACTTGTTAGAAAAATACCAGGCTTCGCCCGAAATGCTTTTTCAGCGAATGACTAATTTACTTCCAAAATACTTTGGTATAAACGAACTCTTTTTCATTCGTTTTAGCAGTAAAAAACCAGAAAAGCACCTAAAAGAAATTTCTAAAGAACTACACCTCAGCCGCCATAAAGAAAACTTTGAAGCAAGACAGGCAGAGCAACATTTTCAACGTTGGATAACCACTTCGCTGCTAAACTTATTGAAAGAAAAAAACGAACCCACCGATACTCCCGAAACAAACGATAAAGTAAACTCTGAAGTATTGGCACTTATTACCACCCATCCAAATGGGAATGAATATTTTGTGGTTTCAGTTTTGCGTGCTATGCCGGAACTAAACAACAATACCAACAGCGTAACTATTGGATTTCAACTTACAGAAAGCTTAAAGAAAAAGATTCAATTCTTAAATGATAGCACGCTGATTAACAATGGTTTACAACTAGGAAATTACAGCAACAACACAGAGGAATTGCAACTAATTGAAGAGCATAAAAAAATAACAGAAGCGTTTAACGCCTTTGTAGAACAGCAACAAACCACCACCAACGGATAAGCATAATAAAGCCTTAAAACAAGGCTTTATTTTACCTTCTTAATTTTTGCGGTCATGCGCACCGTATCGTTCAAAAATTTAATATAGTTACTTTCCGATTGGTAGGTGTAATTAGAACTAATATCTTTAGTTAACTTAAAACTTCCATCCCAAAAGCGATCCACCTTTTGCTCAATTTCATTTGCTTTGGGTAGTTCCCATTTACCAATAGAAGAATATACACTAGAGTCGCCAATGGTGTAATAAGTAAAAACTATACCATCGCGCTGGTAATCTATTCTATAGTAAGCATTAGTGGCGGCATAACCATCTAAAAATGAATATAAGTAGTTTCCATTGTTGGCATTAGCCACATCAATAAGTTCGCGCACAAAAGGCGTAGATCGGTTAAGCAGCGTGAGCGTATCTATAGAGATACTCTCTACCTGCCACAATCCTTTCACCAAATTATCTTCTTCGATTTTACGGCAGGCTGTAACGGTAGTTAGTAATACAATACCTGCAACAATAAACTTGTTTTTCAAATTCATAAAGTCTAATTCTAAATTTAAGCGGTTTGAGGTTGTAGTAACAATTCTTGTTTTAATCCCGATGTAAGTTCGCTTACAATGGTGCTGATTGGCTTTATTTCATTCACAAATTCAATAGTTGGGCCGGCACACCACATAGTTTGGTAAGTAGCACTAAATGCAGCTTTTTCCAACATTTTCATTCCTTTATAGAAGGTGAGCATTTTGGCATATTTTTTAAGTTTTTTATTGCTGTTTAGCATGCGCTCGAGCCAATTTTGCTCGGTTCCAATCTGTTGTACATAAGGTGTATTGATAACCGTGCAAGGTGTACCCGACAGTTTGGTTGTCATTACTATATCTTTAGCGCCATAATTTACGCAGGCCTGTTTGTAATCCTGCGTTACAGGCGCTTCATGGCTAGCAATAAAAATACTACCCATAGAAACTCCACAAGCACCTAGTGCCAACATTTTTTGAATGCCTTCCGCATTTCCTGCTCCTCCGGCCGAAATCACCGGAATTTTGCAGTTCTTTACAAGCAGCGGAATAAGTTCTTCGGGAGATAGCTTACCGGCATGCCCCCCGGCTTCGTTATTTACGGCAATTACCGCATCGGCACCTAATTGCTCTACTTTTTGAGCATACTCTAAATCCACTACATCGCAAAAAACCTTCATACCTTTTTTGTGTGCTTCGTTAATTACTTCTTCGGGGCTGCCTAGCGATGTAATAATAAAAGGTACTTCAAAATCTAAACACGATTGAAGGTTTTCCTTCATTCTTATATTTGATTTATTGGTGATAATGTTTACGCCAAATGGTTTATCGGTAGCGGCTTTAATTTCAGCCAAAGCTTTTCTAAGTTCGGCATCGGTACGGTAATTCAATGCAGGAAAAGTGCCTGCTATTCCTGCATTACAGGCTTCAATAACCATTTTAGCATTGCTTACCAAAAACATGGGTGCCATAATAATCGGATATTCCAATCCCAGCATTTCGGTAAGCGGTGTAGCAATTTTACTCATGCCGTAAAAGTATGATTCTTAGCGTCTATTTTAAAGAATCTTTTGGAGGATGCGATTGTTAAAATAATTTCAACTTAAACTAATTGTTGATTTGATGTAAATAATCTGACAAAAAGATTACAAAAAAAATTTGAGATAAACTATCTTTACGCGCTAATTTGCTTTTGTAAAAAAGAACAATTCCATAATTATTTGACTAAACGATAAAAATGAAAAAAGTCTTCACCATTATTATTTCCGGCACCATGTTGTTTGCCAATGCCCAACAGCATTTCTGCGGCACATCCGAAAAGAACTTAAAGGCAATTGAAGCAGACCCTTCTATTTTAAAAATAGAAAAAGACTTGAATAATTTCACACAGCAATTCGCAAACCAGCCCAATGCATCTGCTGCCGGCAGAAATTGCCCCATAACTATTCCAATTGTATTTCATATTCTCCATAATTTTGGAAAAGAAAATATATCTGACGCGCAGGTAGAAGACCAAGTGCGTATTCTAAATGAGGACTACAACAAGTTAAACAGCGATACATCTATTGTGGTTAATGCCTTTAAAAACAATATTGCCAATATCGGCATACAATTTCGTTTAGCGAGAATAGACCCCAACGGAAATCCCACTAATGGAATTGTACGTATTCCGGCTCAGCAAACATACAATGGTACCGACAATGCCAAAATTGGAGCTTGGCCGCGCGAGAAATACTTAAATGTATGGGTTGCTCACACTATGGAAGACGGAGTTGCAGGCTATGCCTATTTGCCGCCATCGGTTGCCGGAATAATGACCGATAAAGACGGCATCATGATTTTGCACCAATATATTGGCAGCATTGGTACAGGAAATGCCTTCCGTTCGAGAGCGCTTACGCATGAAATTGGGCACTACCTTAATTTAGAGCATCCATGGGGCAGAACAAACCAACCAGGAGAGGCTTGTGGAGATGACGGAGTTTTTGATACACCAATAACTAGGGGTTCTACCAGTTGCAACTTGAATTTAAACGATTGCGAAGTTGGTGTAATTGAAAACGTACAAAACTTTATGGACTATTCTTACTGTTCCGTAATGTTTACCGAAGGGCAAAAAACAAGAATGTTGGCCGCATTAAATTCAACAATTTCTTCTAGAAACAACCTTTGGAGCTGCCAGAACCTTACCGAAACCGGAACTGCCGATCCTTACAACGATTATGCAATTAGCAAACCAATTGCATCTTTTGGAACACAGCGCCTCTATACCTGCGTAGGCAATTCAGTTAAATTTATTGATGCTTCTTACAATGCATTGGTAGAAGACAGAATGTGGGAATTCACCAATGCCGACATTAGCACTTCAACCGATTCTGTAGTAACCGTATCGTTTAATGCTACCGGTTGGCAAACTGTAAAACTAACTGTTGGTAATGGTTTTGGAACCAGCACTGCAGTAGATTCGTTTGCAATCTATGTAAGCGAAGGCAACGTGTTTCATAGCGCTCCATTCTTTGAAGATTTTGAAAGACCTGAATCTTTTGAAGAGTGGACCTCTATTAACTACAATGCAACTCCTTCTTATTTTCAACCAACAACTGTAGCGGCAAGAAGCGGCAACCATTCTTACATGGTTAATAACTATAAGAAAACCCGCCAAAGCGATGTTGAAGAAATAATTAGCCCAACAATGGACTTAACCGGTTTGCAAAATATGACTTTCTCTTTTTACTATTCATTGGCCAGCGCAGATCAAAGCTATGCCAACAATGGTATAGATTCAATTAGTGTATTTGCCAGCACCAACTGTGGCGAGCAATGGCTAAAACAATTTAAAATGGGAGGTCCAGATATTGTAAACTCTGGTTATTTGCTTTCAAACTTCCAACCAAGTGCCGGTTTCTATTGGAAAAAGGTAACATTCAATATGTCTGCCAACACTAAAAAATCAAATGTTATCTTCAAGATACAATATAAAAGCTCTGCTCTAAGCAATAACTTTTACATTGATGATATAAATATTGGAGGGGTAATTGTAAATGGTATTGAGGATGCTGCTTTTGATAATGGAGCATTGAAAGTATTCCCAAATCCATCTAATGGTACTGCATCTATTTCGTTTGCTGCAACTCAAAACGAAGCCGCCACCATCGAAATTTTCGATGTAAGTGGCAAATCGGTTGCTACTGTTTTTGAAGGGAATATTAGTGCCGGAGAAAGCCGTTTTGATATAAACAAGAATATATTCCCTGCTACAGGAGTTTACTTGGTAAAAGTAAAAACTGCATCTAAAGTACTCAGCACTCGTGCGGTTATTACCCAGTAATTTAATTGATACCATACATAAAAAAAGCGGCTCGTTTTGAGTCGCTTTTTTTATGTGTAATGGTTTAATTTTCTAGCCCGAAGATGAGTTAGGCGGTTGAATGAATGCTCCCTTATTGGGCAAAGTATTTGCTAATTCCGATGCTATATGCAATATCATGTTATCGGCTTCCTTATCTGTAATAAATCCTCGCTCGTAATCTTCTACCACTTTGCGTTCTATAACTATTTGAGTTATTGTTTGCAATTGAGCCTCATTAAATTGATAGAACTTGAATTTTTGGAGAGCTTCCAACACTCTGTATTTAATGTAGTCCATAGCTTTGTGTATATAACCTTGTTAAACATACAAATGAACAAAGAAGTTCTTAAAACAAAAAAGGCTGTTCCTTTACGGAAACAGCCTTTGCAAAAAACTATATCAATTGTATTACTTCATGCCCAATGCAGCACGTTTAAATCCGGTAACGGTTAAGCCACTGCTAACTCCACCCAAGAATTGAACTACCGTTTTGCTACCATCTTTTACAAATGGTTGAGTAAGCAATGTGTTTTCTTTAATAAAAGTATTAGCAGCACCTTCTGCTATTTTATCTAAGATATTTTCCGGTTTGCCTTGAGCAACTGCTTTTTCGCGAGCAATTGCCTTTTCTCTCTCCAATAATTCCGTTGGCACACCTGAAGCATCTACTGCTGCCGGATTCATAGCTGCAACTTGCATTGCCACATCTTTACCCGCAGCAACAATTGCATCGGTTAAAGGTTGGTTTAATGCAACTAACACCCCAATTTTGTTGCCCATGTGGTTGTAAGCAACTAAGCTTTCTCCGGTTAATGTTTCAAAAGCAGAAATATTGATTAGCTCACCAATCGCAGAAACTTTTTCTTGAATTTGATCTTTAACAGTAGCGCCATTTAAATTAGCAGCTAATAAATCTTCTAAAGAAGTGATATTATTATTTAATGCTAAATCTGCAATAGATTCCGCCAAAGCACGAAAGTCTTCGTTTTTAGCAACAAAATCTGTTTCGCAAGAAAGATACACAGCTACACCTCTTTTATTGTCGGGAGTAGTTTTGGCAATAACCACACCTTCTGATGCAGCTCTTCCGGCTCTTAATTCGGCAACTTTAGCACCTTTCTTTCTTAAATAATCTATAGCTTTTTGTACATCGCCACCGCTTTCGGTAAGCGCTTTTTTACAATCCATTAAACCTGCACCGGTAAGGTTGCGAAGTTCGTTTACTTGTGATGCTGTAACTGACATTTATTTATTCTCCTTTTAATTTTAATAAAGTATTGGTACTGCTACCAAAACAAATTTATTTTTTAGCTGGTCCTCCAGAGCGGATACGGCTTTTGCCAGTACCTCCGCCTCCCGGTCCTCTGCCTGATCCGCCACCTGGGCCTCTACGTTGCTTACTGCGACCTTTGCCGTCTTCGCTAGCTTCTTCTTCTTTTATGTCAAATTTTGAAGCATCGTCCGAATCTGAATCTGCATCATTGTCTTCATCTTTATTAGAAGCGCGCTCTGCCAAGCCTTCTGCAATGGCATCAATAATATAATTAGTAATAATGGCTATAGATTGAGCTGCATCATCGTTTGCAGGAATTGCAAAATCTACTTTAGTTGGATCGCTGTTGGTATCAACTATTCCAAAAGTATTGATATTTAGGCGTTGAGCTTCTTTTAATGCAATATGCTCGTGCGAAATATCTACTAAAAAGATGGCACTTGGAATACGGTTTAGGGCACTAACACCACCCAATACTTTTTCCATTTTATCTTTCTCGCGAGTTAATACTAAACGTTCTTTTTTGGTTGTGCTATCTAAAGTACCATCGCTAAGCATTTTCTCAATAGTTTGCATCTTTTTGATGCTTTTGCGGATAGTAGAAAAGTTAGTAAGCATACCACCCAACCAACGCTCGGTAACAAATGGCATGTTTACTCTTTTAGCAGCCTCTTTTACAATTTCTTTTGCTTGCTTTTTAGTAGCAACAAAAAGAATTTTTTTACCGCTCTTAGCCATGAAGCGAAGTGCGTGTGCTGCTTCATCTAATTTCTCCTGAGTTCTGTTCAGGTCTATGATATGGATGCCCTTCTTTTCAGTGAAAATATAAGGCAACATTTTTGGATTCCATTTGCGCTTTAAGTGACCAAAGTGAACACCGGCTTCTAAAAGTGCTTCCTGAGATAATTTTTGCATAATATTTTGAAATTGAATTCTCGTGAATAAATAATTAACGTTTGCTGTATTGCTCTTTCTTGCGGGCTTTGCGTAATCCGGTTTTCTTTCTCTCTACTACGCGTGCATCTCTGCGAAGCAATTTTTCTTTCTTTAAAGCCGGGCGTTTTTCTTCGTTTGCAGCAACAATACTTCTAGCTACTGCCAATGAAATTGCCTCTGCCTGACCTTTAACACCACCTCCGTAAACATTGATAGAAATATCCAATGTTCCTTCTACGCCTGCTACTTTAATAGGAGCTTCTACTTTATGTTGCAGGTACTCATTTGGGAAATAATCCTTGTAATCTTTTCCGTTTACCAGAATTTCTCCTTTGCCTGATTTTACAGAAGCGCGTGCAATCGCTGCTTTACGTCTTCCTACAGTTACTTTATCCATTCGGTTTGTTTAATTAATGTTTTTATGAAATTAGTTTAATGTTTTAGGTTGTTGAGCGCTGTGTGGATGCGCAGCTTCACTGTACACAAACAGTCTGCGAAACATTTGGCGACCTAAAGTATTTTTAGGCAACATACCTTTAACAGCAATTTCTATTAATTCGTTAGGCTTTTTTGCTAAAATTTCGCGTGGCGTGCGAAAACGTTGCCCACCTGGATAGCCTGTGTAGTGCACCAACTGTTTTTCAGTTAGCTTATTACCTGTTAAGCGAACTTTAGCAGAGTTTATCACAATTACATTGTCGCCACAATCGCTGTTTGGTGTGAATGTGGGCTTGTGTTTACCGCGCAAAATAGCTGCAATTTTACTTGCCATGCGCCCTAATGTTTTTCCTTCGGCATCAATAATTAACCACTCTCGATTTATTTCGTGAGCAGGTACCGATTTTGTTGAATAGCTACGTGATTGCATAATATAATTTCCGTATAGATTTTTAAAACGGGATGCGAATGTAGCATTTTAGCTACTACTTTTCCAAATTATTTAGCTACTATTTTTCACTTCATCCTAAAAAAGCATTGATTATCAATACTTTTTTAATCGAGTTAGGAGATTAACTATAGCTCTTATTTTCTAATTACTTGCCTGCGGAAGCTGTGAAGTGGATCTTTCAACTCTATAATGTATGCTCCTGCCGGAACATTCTCTGTATTCATAAATGTGTGCTGTAATCCGGCTGTCTTATTCTTCAGAATTTGCTGCCTTACTCTTCTGCCTGCTGCATCGTATATATTCAACACAAGTTCTGTTTCTTTGTAATTGTAATACTGCACTACTAAACCATCGGCAAATGGGTTAGGATAAATTCCCAACATAGTAAAGTCTTCAACATCCTTTACGGCAGACACTCCTACATAAATTATTAACCGAACTGTATCGCAATTAGTAGCAGAATTGCTATTACAAACTACGGCATACACAGTATCTACACCTACATAACCATTAGGTGCAAAATAGTTAAAGCAGGTATCGTTTAGAACTTGCACAATGGCATTGGTGTTCTTAATTGTTTTTATGCTAGTATAAGGTCGGTTTACTTCATCAAAAGAATAGCAAACCGGAATAGCAGTCCCTCCCACGCCCGAAAATGTAAATGTTTGTGTTGTGAACTGGGGTACAATACTAAATTGAAACTCAACTGTATCGCAGTTTTGTACTGTACAGTTATCGCAACCGGTAACAACCATTACATCTTGTGTGGCATTGCTGCCGGGCACATAACCAAAACAAGTATCGTTGTAAAAATGTACATTGCCTGTAGATGACGGTACCAATACTTGCGATGAGGTAACAGCCGATTTTAAATCATTGTAATTTATACAATAGTGTATTGAATCGCTCTGCCGAACCGTAATAGAAACAATATCTTTTACCACAGGTAGGTTTACTCTAAAACGATATAAAACTGTATCGCATTTGGCGGCAGTGCCACTATCGCAGCCAACTACATATACATTTTCGTAGCCACAAAAACTTGCGGTAGGTGTATATAATATGCAAGTATCATTGTTTAGCAATGTTGCTCCATTGTAAGAACCTGCGAGTGTGGCAGATGCTACAGCACCAAACAAATCATCAAAAGCACGGCAGTTGCTATAAACATCTCCACTATTTATTGCTACTTCAATAGTATCGGTATGCAATACCGGTATTACTTGAATAATAACCGGAATAGTATCGCAGCGGTTTGGATTAGCTGTTTCGCACACTATGGTAATTATAGAGTCGCTTCCACTAAAATTAGTAGTTGGTTGATATAGAATGTCTTTTCCTCCCACCACAGTAGCTGCACCCCAATTAGCAGGCTGAATAATTTGCAAGCCAATAGAAGGACACACAGGCGCATTAGGAATTACAGCTACCGATACCGGATTGTTTTGTAATGTACTTGCATGAATCACCCTTTCAATTTTGGCAAACGGAATAAAGTTGTTGGGAAACAACGATGGAATAGGTGCTGTAATTTTAGGTGCTGCAATTTGTGCAGTTGCTTTTCTTAAAAAACGCTCTCCGGCATTTACATACCAACTCTCACCGTTGGTAACTGTATTAGAAACCTGATCTACCGGCATAAAGCGATAGTCTGCTTGAGTGCGTCCTTTTTTAACATCCAGCGTATAGTAACCATGGTCTACCAAGTTGATATATTTCATGTGCGAATTGAAAGACTTAATAAGGTTTACCCCAACAGAGAATGGCATACTCTTAGAGGTAATACTGGTACCTACAAACTCAACACATACCGAGCCGGCTCCAGTTGAAGCGTTGTAGTTGCTACCAGGTACATCGTTTGCCCACGATGTATGAATATCGCCCGTGAGCACCACCACATCATCTATGTTTCCATTTACAATATGTGATGTAACTTTATTGCGCTCAGCAGCATATCCGTCCCATTGGTCATCATTAACGGCAGCGCCAAATACTTTTAAGGGCGCAAACATTACTTGGTTGCCAATTATTTTCCACTTTGAATTGGTATCGCTCAATTGCTGCAACATCCAGTTCATTTGATAAGGTCCCAACAAATAGTGAGCAGTATCGTTTGCTTTGCTTAAACTTTGTTCATCACGGTCATACAATCTTGAATCGAGCATTACCAAATTCAATAACTTACCCCAATTGAAGTTTCTAAAAATCCTAAAGCTATCTGCCAAATCGGGCTTGCGAATGGGAATCCATTCAAAATAAGTGTTTATACTATTTTGCTTTCTAACAGCCCAAGGTCCTTCATTGGATTGGTGATTATTGGCTCCGCCTTTCCAGCTGTTATCGGCACTTTCATGGTCGTCCCAAACGTTTATGAATGGAAACAATTGATGGCAGCGCTTTAGTTGATTATCCAATTTATAGAGCGAATGTCGCACCCGGTAATCGTTTTGGGTAATAATTTCATTGGTAGGTTCATAAGTTCTGCCAGGTAAATTAGAAGAGTACTCTCCTACCCCATATTCATAAATATAATCGCCTAAATGCACCACTGCGTCCACCTCGTTTCTATCGGAAATATTTTGGTATGCATTAAAATACCCATGCTCAAAACTTGCACAACTTACTACTGCAAAGCGCGCACTGTCGTTATCTGCCGTAGGCAATGGCGCTGTTTTGGTTCTCCCTGTTGTGGAATTGCGCCCCTCGTTTTGAAACACATAGTAATACCAAGTATTAGGCTGCAAACCACATACATCTACTTTTACAGTGTAATCGCTTTCGGGTCGAGCCTGTGCATACCCAAAGTTTACCACATTGGTAAACGAAGTATCGGTAGCAATTTGCCAATACACATCTAAATTCCCTGTAATTCCCGTATCTGGCGTGCAGCGCGTCCATAGAATTACACTTTCATGCGTGGGATCTCCACTTGCCACACCATGGTAAAATGGTTTATATGCCGGAGTAAGTGTTAATCGTGCAGCACTAACCGATTGTGCATGCATAGTAGAAACCAATAAAAACAGTAGTAAAAACGGGCTTACCCAATAGAGAAACGTGTTGCGCATGATCTAAGAACTTCCAAAATGCTAAAGTAATATTTATTGCTTCTTTTTATTTATGGTATTTGCCATTTATCTCTAAATTAACACAACTGCCACATTGCCAAAGCTACAGTGAGTATCTCTCTATTGCTATATAACTGATTGAACAAGAAACTACACCAAACTTTCTTTCAATGAATTATTACATTGCTCCTGTTCAAAAGAAATTTTAAAAAGGGTGCAAACATTTCTTCAAAGAACTACATTCGCCCGCGCATGTTTCAAGAATTTGTATTGAGAGTTGCAGACCTAATTGCAGCAAAAAAGAAAAGTGTAATAGTTACACACCGCCAACCCGATGGCGATGCCATGGGTTCTTCGCTGGCATGGCTTGCATTTTTAAAACAAGAAGGTTGCGAAGCTCATTTTATTTCGCCCACAGATATTACCCGAAATTTAGACTGGTTGCCTTATTACAGCGAATCTATTTCGTTTGAACAAGAAAAGGGTAAGAAGAAAGCTACAGAGCTATTACAATCGGCAGAGGTAATCTACTGCCTAGATTTCAATGCACTTTCGCGCTTAGAAGATTTAGGAAAACTTATTGCAGAAAGCAATGCTGTGAAAGTAATGATAGATCACCATCGCGAGCCGGAGAACTTTGCACAGCACGCATTCAGCGATGTGCGATATGCAGCTACCTGCGAAATGGTTTTTCACCTTATTGAATCGCTCAATAAACTACAGTCTATTACACCCGAAATTGCCACTTTGCTATATGCCGGATTATGTACCGACACCGGATTTTTCCAGTTCAACAATGCTACACCTAATGTAATGTTCACCGCAGGAAAGTTGTTAGAAAAAGGTGTACAGCCCGATTACATAAGCGAAATGGTAAACAACATATTCCATGAGCGAAGGTTGAATTTTTTCGGCTACTGCTTAGACCGAAAACTAAAACTTACCTGCAATGGAAAAGTGGCATACATGATGGTAAGTGCCAAAGAAATAAAGCGTTTTCACTTGCAAAATGGCGATAGCGAAGGATTGGTAAACTATCCTTTTAAGATAAAAGGCGTAGAAATGACTGCCTATTTCAGCGAAGAAGGTGAAAAAGTAAAAGTATCGTTCCGCAGCCGCGGCACCACTTTAGATATGAACCAATTTGCAAGAACACATTTTGAAGGCGGAGGACATTTCAATGCATCGGGAGGCAAATGTTTCCTTTCTATTGAAGAAACTGAAGCAAAATTTTTACAGGCGTTGGAAACTTTGTTTCCTATCCAATAAACTTTTACGATAATTGAAATCTGAATGAAACTAAAAATGCACAACAATTTAATTATGAAAACAGCCAATTTCACCATGCTACTTTTTGCAGGTTTATTTGCAGCCTGCAATGCTAATGGCAATAAGCCACAAGCCACTTCACTAAGCGAAGCAATGAATCAACCAACACAACAAACAATGACTCAGGAAAATTTAAACTGGAAAACTACACCGGGCGTGTATGCTCAATTTCAAACATCGAAAGGCACTATTGTATGCCAACTCGAGTACCAAAAAGTACCAATGACTGTTGGTAACTTTGTGGCTTTGGCCGAAGGAAAAATGAAAAACAGCGCTAAACCTGAAGGCACTCCTTTTTATGATGGCATTACTTTTCACCGTGTAATTGCCAACTTTATGATACAAGGTGGCGACCCACAAGGAACAGGAATGGGAGGTCCCGGTTACCAATTTGGCGATGAATTCGACCCTAGTTTACGCCACACAGGACCCGGCATTTTATCTATGGCTAATGCAGGCCCAGGCACCAATGGCTCTCAGTTCTTTATTACCCATAAAGAAACACCATGGTTAGATGGAAAACATAGTGTTTTTGGACACGTAGTAGAAGGACAAAAAGTAGTAGATGCCATTGCCCAAGGCGATAAAATTGAAAAACTCACCATAGTACGCGTTGGCGATGATGCCCAAAAATTTGATGGATTAAAGGCATTCAACGATGCGCGCGAAGCAGCTGTAAAAAAACAAGAAGAAGCTCAAAAAGCAGCACGCGCCTCTTTTGAACAATTAGTGAAAGAGAAATATCCAAAAGCACAAAAAACTACTTCCGGCTTATATTATCTTATTGAAAAACAAGGTACTGGCGCACAAGCTGCCGCAGGAAAAACCGTAAATGTACATTACACCGGAACTTTAGCCGATGGTACTAAATTCGATTCTTCTTTAGATAGAGGTCAGCCTATTTCTTTCCAATTAGGAAGAGGCATGGTAATTAGAGGTTGGGACGAAGGTATTGCTCTTTTTAAAGTAGGCGGAAAAGGAAAATTGATTATTCCTTCAGACTTAGGCTACGGAAGCCAAGGAGCCGGAGGCGTAATTCCACCTAATGCCACTTTGGTATTTGATATTGAATTGGTAAACGTACAATAATCTTCTTTTGCGAGGACGGCTTACTGTAATAATTGATTTACTGTAAGCCGTCTTTTTTTATACCTAATTATTGGTAACAACCAACATTATTCCTTGGAACAAGATATTTTGCAATTGCACCCCGGGCTTATTACCGGATTTGGAATAACGGTAGTAGTTATGCTACTGCTCGACCTTGGCATTTTTAATAAAAAAAGCCATATCGTTTCTTCAAAAGAAGCCACCATTTGGTCTATTGTATGGATTTCGTTGGCGATGATTTTTTCGGGAGTGGTGTATTATGTGTTTAACCAAGATGCCGGAGGACATAAGTTGGCCATAGAAAAGTTTACACAGTTTCAAACTGCCTATTGGATAGAAAAAGCACTGTCGGTTGATAACTTATTTGTGTTTATACTGGTGTTTTCTTTTTTTAAAGTGCCTCGCGAATTGTATCACAGAGCGCTCTTTTGGGGCATTATTGGTGCGCTTATTTTTAGAGCCATTTTTATTTTCACCGGAGTTGAACTTATTAACCATACCTATCTACCCGAAATGACTCTACTGGGTAAAACAGTAAAGATAAATGCTGTGCTTACCCTCTTTGGATTATTTTTAGTGTATGCCGGCATACAATCGTGGGGCGCAGACGATAGCGATGCAGATAAAGATTTCAGCAACAATGCCGGAGCTAAGTTAATTCAACGTTTTTTTAAAGTAAGCGACAGTTTCGATGGCGATAAATTTTTCACCACTCAAAATGGCGTTCGGTTAGCTACACCTTTACTTACCGTTATTGCCGTTATTGAGTTTACAGATTTACTATTTGCCGTAGATTCTATACCTGCCATATTTGCGGTATCCAACGATCCTTTTATTCTTTACACCTCTAATATTTTTGCCATTTTAGGTTTGCGTTCGCTATACTTTTTGCTATCTAATTTCATTCACATGTTTAGCAAATTGCCCTATGGCTTATCGGTGATTCTAACTTTTATTGGAGTTAAAATGATTGTGGCGCCATGGTTTCATGTACCATCGCCTGTATCGTTGGGAATTGTTGGCGGTGTATTGATTGTATCGGTGGCTGCCTCCATCCTCTTTCCTGATGAAAAAAAAGATGCCTAGCCCAATATACCGTAGCAAAGCAGCTTGCTTCTACCCTACTTTTGCACTTTCTTTTTTTGAATAAAAGCGTAATAGGCAAATAGTTTTTTGTTTAATCGAGCAATTGCCTTGCCGTGCGCATTGTGTTCAAATGGATTTAGATAAACTACATAGGGAAATGGAGCATGCAGTTGCATAAATTCCTTATCTAAAACTACATACGCTTGGCTGTTTCCGGGAGTGCTACCTTCGGTAGTGTTGCCATAAGTATAATTGTAGCTGTTGGTACTTTCATTAAGCATGGATGTGCCATAATCTACAAATAAAAAATTGGTATGCTTAAATGAAATTGTAGAATCGGGGTTTAAATCTCCATTCAATAAATGCGATGTATTGCCCGAAAGTAAGGCTCGCGAAGTATTGGCATAAGTAAAATAAACAGGGCAAAATCTAAATTCGCCAGTAAAAGCCTCTACAATTTTTTTATTCAGTTTTTGGTCTTCTTCCTGCATGCGGTTGGCAATGGCATTTTCGCCCGATGAGCGATATGCCGCTATTGCTTTTACTCTGGCTTTTAAACGCACTACTATAGCACCTCCTTCCCGCAATTCTTCAATATACTTTTTAGCTAAATCTTTATCGCTTGGCAACGAATCTAACTGTGCAGCCGCAGCCATGTAAGTAAATGCAAAAAGCAATAATAGCGTTTGTTTTATCATAATACCTCTGTCATTTCTTTGGCAATAGCTGCCGGCACAAATTTATCTATGGGTCCCTTTCCTCTAATAATTTCACGTACAATGGTTGATGAAATAGAAGACAATTCCGGTTTGGATAGTATCAATACCGTTTCTATTTCCGGAAACATGGCATTGTTTAAATGGGCAATTGTTTTCTCGTAATCGAAATCTGAAGCGGAACGAATACCGCGCAGGATATATTTAGCACCTTTTGCATTGCAAAAATTTACGGTAAGTCCCGAAAAAGAGGCTACCGTAATTTTAGGCTCTGCGGCAAATACTTTTTTTATCCAAGCTAAGCGGGTTTCGAGCGGAAAGAGCGATTTCTTTTGAGAGTTTTCGCCTATGGCCACAATTACTTCATCGAATAAAGAAAGCGAACGCATGAGTATATCTACATGCCCAGAAGTAATTGGATCGAACGAACCCGGAAATACTGCTATTTTCTTCATAGTTAATTTCACTATTGTGTTTGTTTATGCAGAAACTACTGTGCCATGCAAATCAAATGCATCGGCAGCATGAATTTTCACATTGGTAAAATCGCCAATGCGCAAATATAGGCTGTTGGTGGCTTCTATCAACACTTCGTTATCTACCTCGGGGCTATCAAATTCGGTTCGGCCTATATAGTATCCGCCTTCTTTTCTATCGATCAATACTTTGTATATGTTACCTACTTTTTGAGCATTTAGTGTAGCAGAAATTTCTTCTTGCAATTCCATAAGTTCTGCTGCACGTACTTCTTTTTCTTCTTGTGGAATATTATCGTCTAGTTTATGAGCGCGCGTGCTTTCTTCGTGCGAATATGTAAATACGCCTAAGCGCTCAAATTTCATTTCCTGCACAAACGATTTTAGTGTTTCAAAATCGCTTTCTGTTTCGCCAGGAAAACCAACCAGCATGGTTGTTCTAATGGCTATGCCCGGTATTTTTTCGCGTATTCGGGTAATTAGTTCTTTGGTTTCTTCTAAAGATGTATTTCTGCGCATGGCAGTTAATACATTATTTGCAGCGTGTTGCAGTGGCATATCAAGGTATTTGCATACCTTCTCGCAGGCAGCCATAGCATCAATTATTTCCATCGGAAATTGTGCCGGATAGGCATAATGTAAACGAATCCACTCAATTCCATCTACCTTATTAAGCTCTTTCAGCAACTCCGGCAGCATACGTTTTTTGTAAATATCTAATCCATAAAACGTAAGTTCTTGTGCAATAAGCATTATTTCTTTTACGCCTTTTTCTGCCATTTTTTTTGCTTCTTCAACAATAGCTTCTACTGATTTAGAAATATGGTTGCCGCGCATGAGCGGAATGGCGCAAAAAGAGCAAGTACGGTTGCAACCTTCGCTTATTTTTAAATAGGCGTAATGTGCCGGAGTGGTTAGCAGGCGCTCGCCTACCAACTCGTGTTTGTAATCTACTTTTAGTGTTTTTAGCAGGCGTGGCAATTCTGCTGTACCAAAGTAGGCATCTACTTCGGGAATTTCGACTTCGAGCGAGTCTTTATAGCGCGCACTCAGGCAACCGCTTACATAAAGTTTTTCAATTTTACCTTTGGTTTTTGCCTCTGCATATTCCAAAATTGTATTGAT
This sequence comes from Chitinophagales bacterium, assembly GCA_019638515.1. NCBI lineage: Bacteria > Pseudomonadati > Bacteroidota > Chitinophagia > Chitinophagales > Chitinophagales bacterium. The sequence goes on from JAHBTS010000007.1 coordinate 67,451, forward strand.
ACTTTCCTCCTTTGCTTTATCTATAAAACCACAGGTGTTTACGATTACAATATTTCTGCCACGACTCCATTTGTCGTGTTGCACATCGTAGCCTCCATGGCGGAGTTGCGCCATCATTTCTTCGCTATCTACTAAGTTTTTTGAACAACCTAAAGTGATAACGGCTACTTTATCTTTATGAATTGCCTTTGTTTTCATTCAGGTTGCAATGATAGTTAATAGTTGCGAGAAGGTTTTTCAAATAAAAAGAGGCTACCATCGGCAGCCTCTTACAGTTACTATTTTGCTAAAAATTATTTGTTTTTAAGCAAATCGCGAATTTCTTCTAAAAGCACTTCGTTGCGTGGCGGAGCAGCAGGTGCGGCAGGTGCAGCTTCTTCTTTTTTCTTAGCTGAATTTATGCCTTTAATAATTAGGAATAGTACAAATGCTACTACAATAAAATTGATTATTGCCGATAGAAACACGCCATATCGAACCGTACCAAAGAGCATGAGCTCCTCTAACTTGCTCAATTTAGCAGCATCTAAGGCTGGCTTTAATAGTAACGGGGTTAATACGTCTTCTATAAACGAACTAACTATTTTACCAAAGGCACCTCCTATAACTACACCTATCGCAAGGTCAATTACATTGCCACGCATGGCAAACTCTTTAAATTCTTTTAGGAAACTCATGTGTTTAATTTTAGTGAACTATATTGTTTCAAATAAATAAAAACTATTTCATGTTATGAAATACTAAACTTACATCATCGTCTTCTTCCAGCTTTTCTATTAGTTTGATTACTTCTTCGGCCTGCTCATCTGTTAAACCTTCTTTATAGAAATCAGGAATTTTTTCGTAGGTGGCTTCAATTATTTCTATGTTCATTTCTTCGAGCTTTTTTGCCATAGAACCAAAATCTGTAAAATCTGCATAAGCCAAAACAGTATCTTCACTTACCTGCAAATCTGTAAGTCCGGCATCTATCAATTCTAACTCCAACTCTTCGGCATTAAACTTACCTAGTGCAAATTTAAAAAGAGCCAATTTTTTAAACATATAGCTTACCGAGCCCTGTGTGCCCAAAGATCCATTTAGTTTATTGAAATAGGAACGCACGTTGGCAACTGTTCTGGTGGGGTTATCGGTTTGCGTATCTACAACCACAGCCACTCCGTGGGCTGCGTAGCCTTCGTAAGTAACTTCTTCGTAACTGGCGGTGTCTTTTGCCGATGCTTTTTTAATGGCATTTTCTACACGGTCTTTAGGCATGTTAGCACCTTTGGCATTTTGCATTGCCTGCCTTAAACGCGCATTAGTTTCGGGATTGGGACCTCCTTCTTTTACTGCTATGGCTATATCCTTTCCAATTCTTGTGAAGGCCTTTGCCATTGCCCCCCAACGCTTAAATTTTCTTTCTTTACGGTATTCAAACGCGCGACCCATGTGTTGTTAATTTTATTGAGCGAAAATAATTTTATGATTGGTGATTACAACTCTTCATTTTGCTTAGACAGCAAAGAATAAAAACCGATTCCTATCCAAATAAGGTTCACAATTGCCGAAGGATAAGCATGGTGGTAATAAGTGTTTATCATTAAAAATACGGCTCCAAGTATATTAACCGATTGGTAATGCAAAGAATTGCCCAATAGCTTTTTAGTTGAAACCATAAAATATGCGTACAGTACCAATACTGCACCTGCCCATCCTGTAAAGTCTATAAAGTATTTCATTTTAAAAATGCAATGCTACACAATTTACAAAAGTGCTTGGCTAAAGTTCCACACATCGGTAAATGTATTGTAGAGTGGCACGGGAGCTATGCGTATTACATCGGGTTCGCGCCAATCGCAGATAAAACCTTGCTGCATCAACTTTTGAAACAATTCTTTGCCGTTTTCTGCCACGCGAATAGAAAGTTGGCAGCCTCTTTCTTCAGGACTTTCGGGAGTAATTATTTCTACTTTTTGTGTGCTGTTTTTAAACTTTTCGTTCAGTAAAAAAGCCGTGAATGCTGTTAATTTCAAACTCTTTTTTCTAAGATTTTCCATTCCCGCCTGCTCAAAAATATTGAGGGATGCCATGTGTGCTGCCATACTTAAAATTGGCGCATTGCTCTGTTGCCATCCTTCGGCACCCTGCATGGGCACAAACTCTTTTTGCATTAAAAAACGAATGCTTTCGCTATTTCCCCACCAACCGCCAAAGCGAGGAATATCCATATTGGCATGGTGGTATTCATGAATAAAAATTCCACTTACACCACCGGGGCCACTATTTAAATACTTATAGGAACACCATGTGGCAAAATCTATATTCCACTCATGTAATTTAAGGGGCACATTGCCAATGGCGTGTGCTAAATCTAAACCAAAAATCAATTTATGCTCACAGCACTTTTTTGAAATAGTTTCAATATCCAACAACTGTCCGGAATAATAATTAACAGCACTTAGCATCACCAATGCCAGCTCATCTTTATGCGTTTCGATAGCGGCAAGCATATCTTGGGGGCGGATATAACTTTCACCCAATCGCGGAGCTACTTCCACAATGGCATCTTGTGCATTAAAACCATGAAACTTTGCTTGTTGCTGAACGGCATAAACATCGCTCGGAAATTCCGGATTAAGCATAAGTACTTTGTAGCGTGTTGCCGTTGGGCGATAGAATGACACCAACAGTAAATTCAAATTTACCGTAAGCTGATTCATGCAAACCACTTCGCTTTCTAATGCACCCGTAAGCTTAGCTAAAGGAGCTGTAAACAACTTGTGGTAATACATCCACGGATTTTTGCCATCGTGGTGCGCCAGCACTGCTGCTTGCTGCCATTTATCCAACTCTTCTTGTATATAGGCCGAAACGGTGCGCGGCTGCAAACCCAAAGAGTTGCCACATAGGTACACTACCTCTTTTCCATTCTGCTGCGGAATAAAAAATCGCTCGCGAAAATGACTGAGCGTATCTTCTTTATCGAGTTGCTGTGCGTAAGCTAAAGTTGATTGCATTTACTTTCTATAAAATACTCCTGCCAAGAATAATGTTTATATAAAAACAGATTGAAATAGTTACCAAACTGCATTTGGGTCGCTGGCGGTTACTTCCGTCATTTCTTCCAGTAATGGCTGAAGGTATTCGCTGTGAAACCCTTTGCGTCCACCGAAAACAATTTTGCTTTCATCGGTAGTAGGCAGTTTCAAATTAGCAGCTTCAATAATTGGTGCTATTTTTTCTATCCATTTATGCTTTAATGCAGCCTCGCCTGCAAACACTTTGTTTGCAATAAGTTCCGCTTCGTGTTCGCCTTCTTCAAATACTCCTAATGCAAAATGCCACGATTCATTCAATGCCTTTTGCAAGCGGGCATTGGCCTCTTCACTTCCATTTGCCAATTGCTTTAAAAATATATCGGCATGCATGGTGTGGTATTTAATTTCGCCCTTTACTTTTTTTGCCAACCATGCCAATGGCTGAAAGCTCGACTCTGCAAGCATTTCGTAACGCAACAATTCTGCATGGTCGAATAAAAAATGGCGTACCAAACTAAAATCGTATTCTGCAATTGGCAATTCTACCAATTGGCAACACTTAAATTCTTTAGCCGAGCGTTTAAAACCAAGTGTATCGGGGTCGGCTTCACCTAGCTGCTCATGTAAAATGGTGTACAATGCCAATGCATGACCTATCTTATCTTGAGCCATACTTGAAAAGGCGAGATCTTCTTCGAGCATGGGTCCAATACCTGTCCATTCGCTATTGCGATGACCAATAACCAAGGCATCGTCTGCCATCTTAAAAAGTAGTTCGTTTATTGCGTTCATGGTAACTTATTTTAAGCAGAAACAGTTGTTTTATTTTTTTGAAATGCCTCTATTTTATCGCGCACTTTGTAGTACGCAGCTTCGCGATATTGCTTTTCTTGTGTACTATCAAACACCTCTTCATCCTCCGGTGCGTAAGTAAATACATCGCTGGTTTTTACCACCCATAAATTAGTGGTTTTGCCTCTGCGGGCATATTGCTCTTTTGCATATACCAATGCTAATTCCGGTGAAGATGCGTGTACAATACCTACGTGAATAGGCTGCTTTCCTTTCTTCTCTTGATGAAAAACTTCCCATGTAACCAAGTGCGAATTGGTTGGCGTAAGTTCGCTTGGGTTGCTCAAATGCAACCTTTGAACTCTTGGATCTAACGATGTTTTTGAATCCATATATCTATACTGCTAATTTTAAGTTGTTTGAAATTTTTATGCTAATGGAATGGTGTAAGTTTCTTCTTTTCTCATAAGCGCCTGGCGCACCCAGCGACCTGCTTCTTCGGCATACCTACGCACTGCTAATCGCTCTGCATTGCAAGGTCCATCGCCATTTATCACACGTTTAAATTCATCCCAGTCCGGATCGCTGAATTCCCAAACTCCATCGCTATTCTTATGCAGATTAGCATCTGGCAAGGTTAAGTCTAACTCCAAAATTTTAGGCACATATTGATCTAAAAACTGATTGCGCATATCGTCATTAGAAGCTAGCTTAATGCGCCATTTCATTAACTTTTCTGTATGCTGCGAAGATTTATCGCTTGGACCAAAAAAATGCAACAGCGGGCGATACCAACGGTTGAGCGCTTCCTGCAACATAGCTCTTTGTGCAGCGGTGCCGGTGGCTAAGTACACAAAGTTATCGTGCCCTTGTTTTAGGTGAAAACTTTCTTCGTAGCAAATTCTTTCTAAAGCACGGCAATAGGGGCCGTAAGAGCCTTTAGAATTTATTACTTGGTTTACAATGGCCGCACCATCTACCAAAAAGCCTATTACGGCAATATCGGCCCATGTTTTGGCAGGATAGTTAAACACATTGCTGTATTTAGATTTCCCGTTTAATAAATCATCGAGCATTTGCTCGCGAGTTTTTCCTAGTGTTTCTGCTGCGCTGTACAATAATTGCCCATGTCCTATTTCGTCTTGCACCTTGGCAATGAGCGCTAACTTCCTTCTAAAATTTGGGGCGCGGGTAATCCATGTTCCCTCCGGCAAAGCACCTACAATTTCGCTATGTGCATGTTGCTCTATCATGCGAATGAGTTGTCTGCGATATTCTGCCGGCATCCAATCGCCCGGTTCTACTTTTTCGCCTTTAGCTATTTTTGCCTCAAATGCAGCTAATTTTTCAGAATCTTCCTGCTCTGCTTGCATGCGTTTGGCATCTTCGGGGCTGATGTAAGCGTTTCCGTACATATTTTATGTTTTATATTTTAAATTTAAGTTGTAATGCCGTTCAATAAAATACCGGTTATATGATTGGCAATAGTTTCTATCTCCGTTTTTTTATTGCTGCGACTAAGTTCGTGCGTAGCATTCAGTGCTGCCAAAACAGTTAAGGTGGCCAAACGCACATCTACAGCAGCAAACTCCTTGCTTTCGATACCGTTCTTAATCAAATCTCTAAACTTCTGTTGGTAACTGTTTCGCAATTTCCTGAACTTAATCATATCGCTACCCTCCAAGAAAATCCATTCTTCAAAAAATACGGTAGTGGCTTCTGTATTATTGTATATAACTTGAACGTGTGCCCGAATTGCCGCAGATAGCTTATCTGTATTACTTCTTTTATTTTCAACAGCTTCGTTAAACGCTTGAAAAAACTGCTCGGCAATATCAAAGCAAATTTCTTTTAGCAATTCATGCTTGGAGTTAAAATGATTGTAAATACTCGGAGCTTCCACTCCCACCTCTTTTGCTAAATCGCGCATAGAAGTGGCGGCATATCCTTTTTCTCTAAAAAGCTTTTGTGCCGAAAAGCGAATATGTTCTTTACGAGAAACCAACGACATAACTAACAACTGTTAGCGAAACTAACGCTTGTTAGTTTAATTTCCAAATACCACTACTTAAATGGGTTTGAAAAGGCGGTATCGCTCACAAATGAAGGGTCGTCTAGTGTTTTAAGAAACGCTATTAAATCGCTCTTTTCTTGATTGGTTAAGTGTAAGCCGCCAACATTTATTTTCTTCATATTAGGCGACACATTGGGTGAATAATGCAAACTATCGCTATAAAAATTTACTACCTGCTCTAAAGTTTGAAACCGTCCATCGCGCATGTAGGGTGCTGTATAAGATAAATTCCTAACCGTTGGTACTTTAAACTTGCCATAATCATCGGTAGAGCCTGTTACTTTTCCCAAACCGATGTCTTTAAAATCTGCCAACGTTGCAACAGAATCCAAAGCATTGTTTTCAAAACCATTGTGCGTAAAGGTTAGGTATGGGCCATCGGTATGGCAATGAAAACAATCGCCCTTTTCGGTACTAAAAATATCGAACCCACGTTGTTCTTCGGGTGTAAAGGAGTACATCCCGCGCTTAGACTTATCGAAATTGGAATTGGTAGAAATTGCGGTACGCATAAACATTCCAATAGCTCTAAATATTTTATCTTGCGTAATAGTACCCGGGCGGCCAAATGCCTTTTTAAATAATTGCACATACCGTTCTTGTTTTTCGAGGCGGTTCATTACCTGTTCTGCAACAAAATGTTGTTCATCAAGCAAAGCGTCTTTTGCTGCATCTTCTAAAGAACGTTGGCGACCATCCCAAAAAAGTTGCTTCATCCAAATCGAGTTTTGAATAGAAGGCGTGTTACGTTTAGTGGAGCCGCTTAAATTTATACTAAACTGTTTGCCATCGGTAAATGCGTGCTGCGGATTATGGCAGGTGGCGCAACTTAGAGAACTATCGCTCGAAACAATAGGATCCCAGAACAACATTCTTCCCAGCAAAATACCCTCTTTTGTAAATGTAGAATCCGGAAACTTACGATAAATATTGGAGGGTTGCGGACGCACAAGCGCATACGGTGTTCCCACATAAGCACTGTCTGGCTCTTCTACCGGAGAATCCTTTTTGCATGACGTAACGCCTAGTATTATTACTACAACAATTGCAAAACTTAGATTCTTAAACAAAGACAACATATTTATTACAAACTTGGATATTATTCAAACGAGAATGCCTTGGAGAAATTATCGGCAAATTTAATGGCGGTATCAAAGTTCTTATTGTTGGTTTTATCTGAATGCGTGTAGCTTTCTTCATAATTACTAATATCTATATCGTTTGTGCCGTTACGGAATATCTGGTTGATATTTAAGTTAAGTGTAGCTGTATTATCACCCTCCTTTAGCTCTATATTCTTTTCAATTTCTACGGCTCTGTATAATTCATCTGTTCCAACGTCATAAACAAGTAAGTTGTTGAATTTATTACTTCCATCCACATCACTCCTTCCATCTACACGAATAAAAATATACTTTAACCATCCCCAATATAATTCATCGAAAGTTTGCCGAGGGTCGTTTGCGGGAGCATCTGCCGGCAACACATTGTTTTGTTCAGGAGTAAGCCCAACACCAAACTTCAGTTTTGTATATTTTCCTACGGGCAACTGTTGCAATTGCAGCAACTGGGTGCTTGCCACGTTGTAATCCACACAAACTATATCTGCCAATTTCACTTCTGTGTTATCTTCTTTTACCAAACGTATATTAGATAAAAAGTATTTGAACTTTTCGAACTTATACTTATAGCCTACACTATCGGTGTATTCTGTTTTCAATGCAATCTTTTGATGATTAAACTCTGCCGTAAAATTCACATTGAGTGCAGCAGTGGCTTCTTTCTTCTTACATGCAGTAACTGAAAGAAGCGACAACAGTATTGATACAAAAAGTAATTTTTTCATAATTATGTTTTCAAACATAACACAAATTTATAGCACTTAAGTTGCCGTAAGAAAATGTAAACTAAACATTTGTTAAGCCGGAGCGCTCTATTATTTTCGCACCTGCCTCTTTCAATAAGCAATGTAATTAGATGAACAAAAAAAGAGTTTTGATAACCGGAGCAGCCGGTTTTTTGGGTTCGCATTTGTGCGACAGGTTTATTAAAGAAGGTTTTCATGTTATTGGCATGGATAACCTAATTACCGGAGATTTAAAAAACATAGAACACCTCTTTAAGTTAGAGAACTTTGAATTTTATCATCACGATGTTTCAAAGTTTGTGCACATACCCGGAGAACTGCACTACATCTTGCATTTTGCTTCGCCTGCTTCGCCTATAGATTATTTAAAAATTCCCATTCAAACCTTAAAAGTAGGTTCGCTCGGCACACATAATTTATTGGGGCTGGCAAAAGCAAAAGGAGCCCGAATACTGGTAGCTTCTACCTCCGAAGTATATGGCGATCCACTTGTTCATCCACAAAGCGAAGACTATTGGGGCAATGTAAATCCGGTAGGTCCACGCGGTGTGTACGATGAAGCCAAGCGCTTTCAAGAAGCCATTACGATGGCATACCACACCTACCACGGAGTAGAAACAAGAATAGTACGCATTTTTAATACTTACGGACCTCGTATGCGGCTGAATGATGGAAGAGTACTACCCGCATTTATTGGCCAAGCACTGCGAGGTGAAGACTTAACCATGTTTGGAGACGGCAGCCAAACCCGTTCTTTTTGCTACGTAGATGACTTGGTAGAAGGTATTTACCGCTTACTTTTAAGCAACTACCACTTACCTGTAAACATTGGCAATCCCGATGAAATTTCCATTAAAGAATTTGGCGAAGAAATCTTGAAATTAACCGGTTCTAACCAAAAACTCATATCAAAACCATTACCGGTAGATGATCCCAAACAACGCCAACCAAACATCGCCAAGGCAAAAGAATTGCTCGGGTGGGAACCTAAAGTAAGCCGTTCCGAAGGCTTAAAGATTACTTATGAATACTTTAAAAGTTTGCCAAAGGAAATTTTATTTGATTCGCGCCATAAATTTGAATAAATGAGTGTTACCAAAGAGTATTATGTTCACGAAAGCGCCATTGTAGATGAAGGCTGCACCATTGGCAAAGGCACTAAAGTTTGGCATTTCAGCCATATTATGCCCAATTGTACAATTGGCGAAAACTGTAATATCGGACAAAACGTAGTAGTAAGTCCCAATGTGGTTTTAGGTAATAATGTAAAAATTCAAAACAACGTATCCATTTACACAGGCGTAATTTGTGAAGACGATGTTTTCTTAGGCCCATCAATGGTTTTCACCAATGTTACCAACCCGCGAAGTGCCGTAAACAGAAGAGGACAATACGCTAAAACTACCGTAAAAAAAGGCGCTTCCATTGGAGCCAATGCCACCATTGTTTGCGGACACGATATTGGTGAGTTTGCCTTTATTGGTGCAGGAGCCGTAGTTACCAAACATATTCCGGCTTACGCACTGGTTGTAGGAAATCCCGCCAAACAGATTGGTTGGATGAGCGAATACGGACACCGCCTTCAATTTAACGAAGCAGGCATAGCAGAATGCCCGGAAAGCAAAGAAAAGTATGAACTTAAAAACGGCACTGTAACCAAACTATAAACACCTCGTTTAAAAACTACTGAATAAAAAAATAGAAATAAAAAAATGGTAGAGCAATTACTAAATAAAGAAAAGAAATTAGCAGTTATTGGATTGGGTTATGTAGGCTTACCCATAGCATTAGAGTTTGCAAAAACAATTTCCGTTATAGGTTTCGATATTAGCCAAAAACGTATCGAAATGATGAAAAACGGTATAGACCCAAGCGAAGAGTTAGATAGCAGCGAATTTGAAAATCGCGATATAAAATTCACAGCCGATTTAAACGATTTAAAAGAAGCCAACTTCTTTATTGTTGCCGTACCAACCCCTGTGGATACACACAATGTACCCGATTTAAAACCGGTACTCTCCGCTTCCGATACTATTGGAAAAGTAATAAAAAAGGGCGATTACGTAGTATATGAAAGCACTGTTTACCCCGGCTGCACCGAAGAAGATTGCTTGCCTGTAATTGAAAAAATATCAGGCCTAAAAATGGGTGTAGATTTTAAATTGGGTTATTCCCCCGAAAGAATAAACCCGGGCGATAAAAACCACACGTTGCCTAAAATTGTAAAAGTAGTTTCAGGCTGCGATGAAGAAAGTGCCGATGTAATTGCTCGCACATACGAAATTGTAGTAAAAGCAGGCGTTCACCGCGCCAGCAGCATAAAAGTTGCCGAAGCAGCCAAAATTATTGAAAACACTCAGCGCGATTTAAACATTGCGCTCATGAATGAACTTTCGCACATTTTCGACCTCATGGGTATAAACACCTATGAAGTACTCGAAGCAGCCGGCACCAAATGGAACTTCTTGAAGTTTTTCCCAGGCTTAGTTGGCGGCCACTGCATTGGTGTAGATCCATATTACCTAACCTATAAAGCAGCAGAATTGGGCTATACTTCCGAAGTAATTCTTGCCGGAAGAAAAATAAACGATGGCATGGGAGCTTACATAGCCAAAAAATTAGTACAGCAACTCATAAAGAAAAACAAGCAAATAGCCACAACCAAAGTGCTTGTAATGGGTGCTACCTTTAAAGAAAACGTAAGCGATATTAGAAACAGTAAAGTCGTAGATGTAATTCGTGAATTGCACAACTACTCTGTAAATGTTGAAGTTACCGATCCTTTTGCCGACCACGAAGATTTTCACCACGAATACGAAATAAGCCTAGTAAAAGAAGCCGGTACAGACTACGATGCTGTAATTATTGCCGTAAACCACGACCAATTCAGCAACTTAAAAGATGAAGACTTTAAGAACATCTTAAAACCCGATGGTATTGTGATAGATGTAAAAGGACTACTTAGAAAAAAAATAAAAGCATTTGAATACTGGAGTTTATAATTAGAAACGCATTTTCAATGAAAAAAATACTCATTACCGGAGGTGCCGGATTTATTGGTTCGCACGTAGTGCGCTTATTTGTAAATAAGTATTCCAACCACGATATTGTAAACTTAGATAAGCTTACCTATGCCGGCAATCTTGAAAATCTGAAAGACATTGAAAATGCGCCCAACTACACCTTTGTAAAAGGCGATATTACCGATGCCGAATTTGTAAATCAATTATTTGATGAACACGATTTTGCAGCCGTAATTCACTTAGCAGCAGAAAGCCACGTAGATAGAAGCATCAGCAACCCATTAGATTTTGTACTTTCAAATGTAGTGGGCACAGTAAACCTGTTGAATGCAGCCAAGCGCATTTGGCATTGCAGTAAAGACAAGCCCATGCCGCAAAACAAAATATTTTACCACGTATCTACCGATGAAGTGTATGGTTCCTTGGGCGAAACGGGCTATTTTTTAGAAACAACTTCCTACGATCCCCAATCGCCTTACTCTGCTTCTAAAGCAGCCAGCGACCATTTTGTTCGCGCCTATTACAACACCTACAATCTACCTGTAGTTTTAAGTAATTGTTCCAATAATTATGGCTCACACCAATTTCCCGAAAAGCTAATTCCCCTTTTTATAAACAACATCCGCAACAGCAAGCCATTGCCTGTATATGGCGATGGAAAATACACCCGCGACTGGTTGTTTGTAGAAGACCATGCCACCGCAATTGATACGATTCTACACAACGGGAAATTAGGCGACACCTATAATATAGGAGGTTTCAATGAATGGCAAAACATAGAACTTATTAAGCTCCTTTGCCAAATTATGGATAAAAAATTAAACCGCCCCGAAGGTGAAAGCCAAAAACTAATTACTTACGTAAAAGATCGCCCCGGGCACGATAGACGCTATGCTATTGACGCTTCTAAGCTAAACAAAGAATTAGGATGGAAACCATCCGTAACTTTTGAAGAAGGATTAGAACGCACCGTAGATTGGTATCTTGCCAACGAAACATGGCTCAACAATGTAACCTCAGGGGCTTATCAAAAATACTACGAAGCGCAATATCAAACAGCCGGATAACCTTCCGGATATTTTACCTGCGACAAATACAAGCCTCTTGCCGGAGCAGAAAGTTGCACCCTGAATTTTTCTTGAGCCAAAACGGTTTCTTTAAAAAGCTCTACAGATATTTTCTTCTTCCCAACCATTAAAAGTGTACCCACAATGGTGCGAACCATGCCGCGCAAAAATCTATTGGAAGTAATAGTAAACCTTACGCCAAAATCTTGCTTATGCAGTTCGTGTATAGGCTTATACAAGCAACCTTCTTCATAAGGTTTCAATACTTTTTCGGGGGAAGAAATTACATCCCACCGCGCTTGCGAAAGATGGCAAATATTGGTCTTAAAATCTTCGCTCGGCAAGCAAAGCGAAGTAAAATCCTTTACACCGCACAATACCTCCGAAGCCGCTGCCACACACTCCCAATCAATAGGATAATATCCTTGAAACAAACTGTATTTATTCAAAAAGGCATTCTTGGGAAAATGTATAAAGTACTCATACGTTCGTGCAACAGCATCAAAACGGGTATTGGCATTCTCCTTTGCCCTAAACATTTCGTGTACTGCAATATCTTCGGGCAGCACACCATTTAATCTGAAAACAAAATTCTCTACATCCGTAATAGCATCAGTATTAAAGTGCATATAAAACTGCTTGGCATGCACGCCCGTATCAGTTCTTCCGCAACCCATAGAAGCCACTTCGTGGCGAAGCAATTTTTTAAGTGCCGCATTAAGCACACCTTGCACGGTTTCACTATTGGGCTGCACCTGCCACCCACTGTATTTATGCCCAAAATACGATAGGTGCATTACCCATCGCTGCTGCCGCGGCTGAACCAATTCTACCGCTTCCAATTTATTTTCTTCTGCGTTCAATTTCTTGTTCAATCAATTTTAGCTCTCTACTCATTTGACCATTTACCGAAGTATTTTCCTGTGCCCTGCGAATTAAATACGGAATTACATCTCTCACCGGACCGTAAGGCAAGTACTTGTAAGCATTGAAACCATGCTTAGCCAAATTAAAAGTAATGTTATCGCTCATACCATAAAGTTGCGAAAAGCAAATACGGGAATGATTGGGAGCAATTCCCAACGCTTCCATTTTCTTTATAGCCGCCAAGCAACTTTGTTCACTTTGCGAAGCCACACAAAGCGCCACATGCTCTATATTTTCAATACAAAGCTCCGCAGCGGCATCAAAATCTTTATCCACTGCCTTTTTATTTTTATGAATGGGCGAAGCATATCCATTATCGAGTGCCCGCTCATTCTCTTTCTCCATATAAGCACCGCGTACCAATTTGGCGCCTAAAATAAAACTGCCCCTTTTGGCTCTTTCTATTTCCTTCTTTAAATATGCCAGCCTATCCCAACGGTAAAGTTGGAATGTGTTTGAAACTACCGGAAATGAAGTGTTATACATTTCCATCAACTCCTCGGCAATGGTATCTAAAGTATCTTGAATCCAAGTTTCCTCTGCATCAATATATAACTGCACATTGGCTTTTTGAGCTGCCCTGCTCATACGATGAAAGCGCTCTTTTACACTCTCGAACTCCTGCTTTTCTGTCGCACTTAGCTTTTCACCCGACTGTACTTTTTCGTACAATGCCAATCTGCCAAAACCGGTAGGCTTAATACAAACAATATTGGCAGTCTTGTTTTTTCCGGCAAAAGCAATGGCAGCCAAATTCTGTTCAATTGTTTTATCGAAATCGCACTCAGTTTCCTTAGACTCTACACCATAATTTAGCATGGCAGAAACGCCATATTTGCTCAGTTCGGTAATTGTTTTCTTACACTCCTCAAAAGTTTCGCCACCACAAAATTGCTCGTAAACCGTAATCCTAAAGATGGGCGTAACCGGCAAATGCAACTTTAACGCCAATCCTGCCGCTTTAGCCCCCCAATTAACTAACGCATTATTGCCAATAAGTTTAAAAAGCGTGCGAGCTTCTTTAAGCGCAGTAGTACTTTTAGAGGCAAAGGCAACCTCTGTATTTTCAAAAATATTCGAATCTATTTTCATAGCTATTGCAATCGGGCGCAAGTTAGAAATTAGCTTGTAAACTGCTTTTGTTAAATCACCAAATTACATTCAAAGTACACTTAAAGGATATTTCTTTATTTTTCTTGAAAAAATACACACAAATTGTATATTTGCGCTCCCGTTTTCCGAAAGGGCTTCCAAGACGGTTTGGCAAATTATTCATTTTCAATGAGTTAAAGCAAAAAAAGCGTTGTGAGCCGCTTAAAAAGTTTTAGTTCAAAAAGAATAAAATGCAAAATCAACTTATCTCTTAACAAAATAAAACGGTAAATAATTATCATGGCAGATTTAAAACAATTAGCAGAAACACTGGTTAGCTTAACAGTGAAAGACGTGCAAGAACTTGCAAACATTTTGAAAGCCGATTACGGTATAGAACCAGCTGCTGCTGCAGTTGCAGTTGCCGCAGCTCCTGCTGGAGGTGGTGCAGCCGCTGTTGCAGAAAAAACAGAATTTGATGTAATTCTGAAAAGCGCAGGCGCTCAAAAATTGAACGTAGTAAAAGTAGTGAAAGATCTTACAGGTCTTGGCTTGAAAGAAGCTAAAGACTTAGTAGATGGCGCTCCTAAAGCGGTAAAAGAAAAAACCGACAAAGCTACTGCTGAAGACCTTAAGAAAAAACTAGAAGAAGTAGGTGCTGAAATTGAAATTAAGTAATCTACTTTAACGTAAAAATTTAAGGCATGGCTTCTCTTGATGGAGCCATGCCTTTACCTGTTTATTGGAGGATATTTTTTTGTGCGGTGCTGACCAACCTCCAAAACATCAGTGAAAGGCTGAAAAGTGAACCCGGCAGCAAAAATTAAACAGCATTTTCAATCTCTCAAATATTATATGGCTGAAAAAAACAACATTGGTACCCAGCAAAGAATAAACTTCGGAAAAGTGAAGTTGCTGGATCAACAACCAGACTTGTTAGATATTCAACTTGCCTCCTTTAAAGAATTTGTTCAATTAGAAACTACTGCCGATAACCGTTCAAGCGAAGGATTATGGTCTGTATTTAGCGAAAATTTCCCGATTACCGATTCAAGAAGTATCTTCTTGTTGGAATTTTTGGACTACTTTGTAGATCCACCTCGCTACACAATTGAAGAATGTATTGAACGCGGATTAACTTACTGCGTTCCACTAAAAGCTAAATTAAGACTAAGCTGTAACGATCCCGAGCATATAGATTTTAAAACTATTGTTCAGGACGTTTTCTTAGGAAATATACCTTATATGACACCCAAAGGCACCTTTATTATAAACGGAGCCGAGCGCGTAGTGGTAAGCCAATTGCATCGCTCACCGGGCGTGTTCTTTGGGCAAAGTTTCCACCCGAATGGAACAAAAATTTATTCTGCACGCGTAATTCCATTTAAAGGTGCATGGATGGAATTTGCTACCGATATTAACAACGTAATGTACGCCTACATAGACCGTAAGAAGAAATTCCCGGTTACTATGTTGCTACGTGCCGTTGGTTACGATACCGATAAAGACATCCTGAAGTTATTTGACTTAGCCGATGAAATTGAGTTAAAAAACAAAAAAGAAGCGGTTAAAGCTGTTGGTAGAAAATTGGCAGCAAGGGTACTTAGAACTTGGATGGAAGATTTTGTGGATGAAGATACAGGAGAGGTTGTTTCCATTGAGCGTAACGAAGTACTATTAGAGCGCGATACTATTATTACCGATGATAATATTGAATTAATTTTAGATAGCGGCTCCAAAACTTTGTTTGTACATAAAGAATCGGTAACTGCAGATTACTCAATCATTTTCAATACTTTACAGAAAGATACTTCAAACTCAGAAGTAGAAGCATTAAGCCATATTTATCGCCAGTTGCGCGGCTCAGATCCACCAGATGAAGAAACAGCCCGCGGCATTATTGAGAAACTATTCTTTAGCGATAAACGCTACGATTTAGGAGAAGTAGGTCGCTACAAAGTGAATAAAAAGTTAGAGCACGATATTCCTATGGATGTGCGTGTTTTAACAAAGCAAGATATTATTGCCATCGTAAAATACTTGGTAAACTTATCGAACCAAAGAGCAGAAATTGATGATATTGACCATTTGAGCAACAGAAGAGTACGTACCGTAGGTGAGCAATTATACGCTCAATTCGGAGTGGGCTTAGCTCGTATGGCAAGAACCATCCGTGAGCGTATGAATGTACGCGACAACGAGGTATTTACTCCGGTAGATTTGATAAATGCCAGAACACTATCTTCGGTTATCAACTCATTCTTTGGAACTTCACAGCTTTCTCAGTTCCTCGACCAAACCAACCCATTGGCAGAAATTACCAACAAACGTAGGGTTTCCGCTTTAGGACCTGGAGGTTTAAGCCGCGAAAGAGCAGGTTTCGAGGTTAGAGACGTACACTACAGCCACTACGGTCGTTTATGTACTATTGAAACTCCGGAGGGACCAAACATCGGTTTGATTTCAACTTTGTGCACACACGCCAAAGTAAATGCAATGGGCTTTATTGAAACGCCTTACCGCAAAGTGGTAGATGGTAAAGTAGATGTAAAAGGTGATGTAAAATTCCTTTCGGCCGAAGAAGAAGACAACTACACCATTGCACAAGCTAAAACTGATATTGACAAAACAGGAACTTTCCAAACCGATAAAGTTAAAGCACGTTTCCAAGGCGATTTCCCAATTACTACGCCAAACGATGTTCAATTTATTGATGTAGCTCCTAACCAAATTGTGGGTGTAAGTGCATCGCTTATTCCGTTTCTTGAAAACGATGATGCCAACCGTGCGCTCATGGGTTCAAACATGCAACGCCAAGCGGTACCTTTGTTACGTCCGCAAGCTCCGGTAGTTGGTACAGGCTTAGAAGCTAAAGTGGCTCAAGACTCTCGTAACTTAGTAAATGCCGAAGGCGATGGCGTAGTAGAATATGTTGATGCCAATCAAATAATTATTCGCTACGATAGAACTGAGGAGCAACAATTGGTAAGTTTCAGAGATGAGAAAAAAGTTTACAACCTTTCTAAATTCTTAAAAACCAACCAAAGTACTTGTATAAACCTTAAACCGCTTGTTCGCAAAGGACAACGCGTTTCTAAAGACCAAGTTCTTTGTGAAGGCTTTGCCACTCAAAATGGAGAACTGGCATTAGGTTCTAACCTTAAAGTAGCATTTATGCCATGGAAAGGTTACAACTTCGAGGATGCTATTGTAATTTCAGAAAGAGTAGTACGCGATGATGTATTCACCTCTATGCATATTGAAGAGTTTGAATTAGAAGTGCGCGATACCAAATTGGGCGAAGAAGAGTTAACACCGGATATTCCAAACGTAGCAGAAGAAGCAACTAAAGATTTAGACGACAACGGTATTATTCGCGTAGGAGCCCACGTAAAAGAAGGTGATATTCTAATTGGAAAAATTACGCCTAAAGGCGAAACAGATCCAACTCCTGAAGAGAAACTTCTACGTGCCATCTTTGGCGATAAAGCTGGCGATGTGAAAGATGCTTCATTAAAAGTACCGCCTTCTATTGAAGGAACTGTAATTAGCAAAAAACTTTTTGCCCGCGCCAAAAAAGATAAAACTTCTAAGGTTAAGGAAAAAACGCTTTTAGAAAAACTCGATAAAGACTTTGCTAAAAAAACAGGTGAAATTAAGGACTTATTGATTGAAAAATTGATGACCGTTCTTAGTGGTAAAGTAAGCAATGGAGTTCACAATTCATTTAAAGAAGAAGTAGTTTCTAAAGGAACCAAGTTTACTTCTAAAGTATTGGAATCTATTGATTTTACCAATATAGATGCATTAGGTTGGACAAAAGAAAGCGACACCAATGAATTGGTGAAACAAATCATACACAACTACACACTTTGCATAAACGAAGAAACAGGACGCTACAAACGCGAAAAATTCAATATCAGCATTGGTGATGAATTGCCAAGTGGCGTATTGAAACTGGCTAAAGTTTACATAGCAAAGAAACGTAAGCTAAAAGTAGGTGATAAAATGGCAGGACGCCACGGAAACAAAGGTATTGTTGCCCGTATCGTTCGCCAAGAAGATATGCCGTTCTTAGAAGATGGCACTCCGGTAGATATCGTATTGAATCCACTTGGTGTACCTTCGCGTATGAACCTCGGACAGATTTACGAAACTGTATTGGGTTGGGCTGGTCAAAAATTAGGTTTAAAATTTGGCACTCCAATTTTTGATGGTGCTGAACTTTCCGATATTTCAGACTATATAAACAAAGCAGGTTTACCGGAATTTGGTTCTACTTACTTATACGATGGCGAAACCGGAGAGCGTTTCCACCAAAAAACTACTGTGGGTGTAATCTACATGATTAAGCTAATCCACATGGTTGATGATAAAATGCACGCTCGCTCTATTGGACCTTACTCACTTATTACGCAACAGCCATTGGGTGGTAAAGCACAATTTGGTGGTCAGCGTTTTGGAGAGATGGAAGTTTGGGCATTAGAAGCTTACGGTGCCTCTAACATCTTGCAAGAGTTGCTTACTGTTAAATCCGATGATATTGTTGGTAGAGCAAAAGCATACGAAGCTATTGTAAAAGGAGACAATATTCCTGAGCCAACTATGCCGGAATCTTTCAATGTATTGGTTCACGAATTGCGTGGCTTAGCACTCGATTTAAAGTTTGATTAAACAATTTTTGTTTAACACAACATACAATAAAAAAGCGGCTTTGGAAACAGAGCCGCTTTTTTATTTAAGTGCTAGGCTTGCAGAAAGCGCTCCACCACTTCCGCAAATACCTGAGGAGCATCGGCATGCAACCAGTGCCCGGCATTGGCTATTTCCTCCAATTCATTATTGGGAAACAATTCATCAATAGCCGAAAAGTTTTCGGCAGTAATGTAGTTCGATTTTTGCCCTTTAATAAATAGTGCTTGCCCCAAAAATGGCGAACCTCCTACTCTATCGGAAATTTCATTATACGCCTTCCATAAAACCGGCACATTAAATCGCCATGCGAAATTATTTTCATCGTTTCTATACAAGCCTTTCATTAAAAACTGAATGGTGCGCTCATCTTCACCGTTGAGCAGTGTGTGCAACTGCGTTTCTACATCTTCACGGCCGGCAACCCTGCTCAAATCTATAGCTAATAATGCCTTAAAGATATGGCTGTGCCTATCATCGTAAGCAACAGGAGCTACATCTACCACCACCAATTTTTCTACCATTTCAGGATATTGTGCAGCAAAATCCATTGCTACCTTCCCACCCATAGAATGTCCTATTATATGAGCCTTTTCAATTCCATTTTGCTCAAAAAAATCATGCAAATCGTTCACCAAAATATGGTACGAAAACTCATTTGAAAATGGTGATTTCCCATGATTGCGCTGATCGATAATCCATACCCGATAAGCAGTAGAAAATCGTTTTGCAAGGCTGAGCCAATTATCTAAAGATCCCATCAATCCGTGTAAAATCACCAGTGGAAATCCATCGCCAAAAGTTTTGTAATTTAAATTCATAGCAAACTCAAACATAGCAAGCAATTACTTTGTATGCATATCACAAAACATTTCTTTCAGCAAATTCATACTTTTTGCATATTTACCCCATGCGTAAAAAACTAATTGCAGGAAACTGGAAAAGCAATTTACTGTTATCTGAAGCTATATCGTTAGCTAATTCTATTGCCGCACAACCAATTTCAACTCATTATGAATTAGCGGTTTTTCCTCCCGAAGCATTTATTACTTCGGTTGCCTCTATATGTAACACACAAGTATTTACAGGAGCACAAAACTGCAGCATGTATGCAGAAGGTGCATTTACGGGCGAAACCACAGCACGCCAACTGCAATCGGCTGGTGTGCAAATGGTGCTAACCGGACACAGCGAGCGCAGGCAGCTTTTCGGAGAAACCAATAGTGTAATTCAACAAAAAGTAAACAAAATACTAGAAGCAGGTCTAACTCCTGTTTTTTGCTGTGGCGAAATGCTTCCTGCCCGCCAAGCCAACCAACAAAACCAAGTTGTATTGCAGCAACTGCAAGAGAGTTTATTTCACCTAACCGAAAGCGATTTTGGTAAAGTAATAATTGCATACGAACCTGTGTGGGCAATTGGCACAGGCGTAGTGGCATCGCCAGCAGAAGCCGAAGCTATGCACGCGTTTATACGAAACGAGGTAGCTCAAAAATACAGCACCACAACAGCGCAAACGCTACGAATTTTGTATGGTGGCAGCGTGAAACCAGACAATGCCCAAGAGCTTTTCAGTTGCAATAATGTGGATGGTGCATTGGTTGGAGGCGCATCTTTAAAAGTTGCCGATTTTTTGGGTATTGCCCATTCAATAAATCAATAATTATTATGCAAAAAACAATTGCTCTTTCTTATGAAGTAGTAGAAATACAGGCACTTTCAGCAGAAGAAACCGCACTCAAAAATGCAGCCGAATCTGCCATAGAAAAAGCCTATGCGCCCTATTCAAACTTTAAGGTAGGGTGCAGCGTGCTACTCGAAAATGGAGAAATTGTACATGCAGCCAATCAAGAAGTTGCAGCTTATCCCGTATGTATTTGTGCCGAGGGCAGCGCACTGAGTATGGCATCAGGCTTATTTCCTACCGTAGCAGTAAAAGCACTTTTCGTAACTGCCAAAAACACAAAAGGCATGGCCTACGGAGCAGCGCCCTGTGGTGTTTGCCGCCAACGCATTGTGGAATACGAACAGCGATTTGGGCAATCTATAAAAATCTATTTCCCGGAAAGCGAAAACCATCTGGTTAAATTCAATCAGGCAAAAGACTTACTTCCATTCAGCTTTACCGGAGCCAACTTATAGTTGTAGTTTTCCTCCTGTTTACAATTCAATTTCATTCAAAACTGCTTGCAAAAGCCTATTATTGCCTTTGCAAATTATGGAATATCGTTTTACAGAAATTGAAGAAAAGTGGAAACAAATTTGGAACGAAAGTAAGCTCTACCAAGTATCAGAAGTTCCTTCCCAACCAAAGTTTTATGCATTAAGTATGTTTCCGTATCCCAGTGGAGCCGGCTTACATGTTGGGCATCCTTTGGGCTATGTGGCGTGCGATATCTATGCCCGTTTTAAAAGATTGAAAGGCTATAATGTATTGCACCCAATGGGCTACGATGCATTTGGTTTACCTGCAGAGCAATATGCCATAGAAACCGGCACACATCCTGCCACCACTACTGCAAAAGCAATTACCCGCTATCGCGAGCAACTCGATAAAATTGGTTTTAGCTTCGATTGGAGCAGAAAAGTAGTTACCTGCGAACCGGAGTATTACAAATGGACACAATGGATGTTTTTGCAGCTATTTAATAGTTGGTATAACCGCGAAAAACAACACGCAGAAAAAATAGACACCTTAATTCAGCATTTTGAAAAATATGGTTGTTCTACAGCTTGGAAACAGTTTAACCCCAACTTACACGAAACATTCTCTGCTGCCGATTGGGCAAAATTCAGTTCGAGCAAAAAAGAACAAATTCTACAGTTTTACCGTTTAGCATACCGCTCATTCACAGAGGTAAACTGGTGCGAAGCCTTAGGTTGCGTATTGGCAAACGATGAGGTTAAAGATGGAAAAAGTGAACGCGGTGGGTTTCCGGTGGAACGCAAAAAAATGCGTCAATGGAGCTTGCGCATTACCGAATATGCCGATAGATTATTAGAAGGTTTACAACGCATAGAATGGAGCGAAAGCATTAAAGACCAGCAGCGCAATTGGATTGGCAGAAGCGAAGGCTGCTTACTCAATTTTATGATGGAATTGCTGCCTTTAGACCTTACTGTTTTCACCACAAGAATAGACACCATATTTGGCGCAACATTTATTGTAGTGGCTCCGGAACACGAACTACTTGATAAGATAGTTACAGAAGACCAGCGTCCTGCCATAAACGAATATTTAGCTTATGTAAAAAGCCGCAGCGATATAGAACGGCAACAAGAAAAAAAGGTAACGGGCTGCTTTACCGGGTCTTATGCCATTCATCCGTTTACACAAGAAAAAGTTCCCGTTTGGATTGCCGAATATGTTTTGGCAGGATACGGAACAGGAGTAGTAATGGGCGTGCCGGCAGACGATGAGCGCGACAAAAAGTTTGCCGAAAAGTTTGAACTTCCAATAGTTGAAATCATAGATAAGTCTATGCATTCGGGAGCCACCATAGAAGACAAAGTTGGCACCATGATAAACAGCGATTTCTTAAATGGAATGGAAGTAGTGGATGCCATAGAAACCATGCTCCACAAAGTAGAAGAAATGGGAATAGGCAAGCGCAAGACCAACTATAAATTACGCGATGCCAGTTTCAGCCGCCAACGCTATTGGGGCGAGCCTTTCCCAATTTGCTACAATATACAAGGCGATTCCGACACTCCATTTATTGACGATAACACTGCCGATATTGCCGATATTCCGGTAGCACTTTCTGAAACTGAATTGCCGCTAGAACTCCCTGCTGTAGATAGTTTTAAACCGTCTGGCGATGGCCGCTCTCCGCTGGCAAACAACAAAGATTGGTTACAGAATAAATATGAAACCGATACCATGCCGGGCTATGCCGGCAGCAGCTGGTACTTTTTGCGGTATATAGATCCACACAACCAACAAGCATTTGCTGCAAAAGAAAAATTAGACTATTGGCAGCAAGTAGATTTATATGTTGGCGGCAGCGAACATGCCGTGGGGCACTTACTCTACGCACGTTTTTTTACCAAAGTACTTTTCGATTTAAAATACATCTGCTTTGATGAACCATTTAAAAGAATGGTAAACCAAGGTATGATACAAGGAAGAAGCGCCTTTGTATTTCAAAACATTGAAAGCAAAAGATTTATTTCTGCCAACCTTCTTAATGGAAACGAACAAGGTAGATTTATTCATTGCGACCTTCAACTAATTGAAGACGACAAACTAAATATAGAAGCCTTTAAACAATGGCGACCAGAATACAGCGATTTTACTTTTGAAGTAGATGAAAGCAAGCAGTTTATGGTACAACGTGAAGTTGAAAAAATGTCGAAATCAAAATATAACGTTGTGAATCCCGATGATGTAATTGCCAAATATGGAGCAGATACTTTCCGTTTGTTTGAGATGTTTTTAGGCCCAATTGAGCTCAGTAAACCTTGGGACGATAAGGGTATTAGCGGCTGCTATAACTTTTTGCGAAAATGTTGGCGCTTGTTTTTTGATAACGAAGGTAAATGGCTGGTTACCGATAACGAGCCAACCAAAGAAGAATTAAAATCGCTACATAAGCTGCTAAAAAAAGTAGAGCACGATGTAGAGCAATTGAGTTTCAATACTTCTGTGTCGGCATTTATGATTTGCGTAAATGAGCTTACCGATTTAAAATGCCACACCAGAGCAATACTTCAAGATATAGTAATTGCACTGGCACCATTTGCACCATTTATTTCCGAAGAGCTTTTTGCTAAGCTAGGAAATACAAGCAGTGTACACACCGCTTCTTTTCCAGCATTTAATGAGCAATACTTGGTTGAAAACTCTTTTACATATCCTGTAAGCGTAAACGGAAAATTGCGTGCCACCATAGAATTGCCTTTAGATATGGAACAAACTGCCGTACAGGAAAAAGTATTGGCATTGGAGCAGGTACAAAAGTGGCTCGAAGGCAAGCCCGTAAAAAAGTTCATCTTCGTAAAAGGTAAGATAGCCAATATCGTAGCTTAGCATAATGGCTCATTGGGTTACACTAATTATTGCAGGCTTGTTTGAAACTGCCTTTGCTGCATGCCTCGGCAAAGCCAAGTCTGCATCGGGTGCTGCTGCGTTTTATTGGTATGCCGGATTTTTAATTTGCCTCACCATTAGCATGGTATTGCTGGTAAAAGCAAGTAAGCATTTACCCATTGGCACAGCCTATGCCGTTTGGACCGGTATTGGAGCCGTAGGAACCGCCATAGTTGGAATGGTATTTTTTAAAGAATCGGCAGATTTTTGGCGCGTATTCTTTTTAGCTACATTGATTGGTTCAATTATTGGATTAAAAGCCGTATCGGAGTGATAAAAAAATGTAGTCTCAGCGGGAATCGAACCCACATCAAAAGTTTAGGAAACTTCTATTCTATCCGTTGAACTATGAGACCAACAATGCACCAACATTTGGCGCAACAAATAAATTGAATTTACTGCATTCTTAAAATACAAAATCGTATTTGCTTATGCTATAAATCGTTCTTATTGAATTTGCGCAGCGATATAGCAAATGGCACCGCAATCCATGTAGAAAGTAGTCCGAAAGAAAGCAGCATTCCCCAACTATTACCAAAATAGTTTTGAAAAACAGCACCCGTGAATCCCAGCATGGCTGAAACATCTAAGCGCATTAAAATTAAAATTCGACACAAATCTACCGGACTTAATGCACTCAGCCCCACCACTATTTTTTCAATTGGATAATCTGCAAACTGTAGGAATAAAAACAATACTAACCCATCGAACAGCAATGCAAAGTATAACCACAACATAATAGACAAGCCAATTCCCTTAGCTTTATCTCTGGTAAGTATGCTGCACAAAAATGCTACCGACACAAAAATTACGGTAAGCATAATACCCGCAGCAATCATAATAAGTGCAGTACCCAAATCGGCAAATAGCAACAGCGGTATGCCCGTTCCAAGCAAATAAGCAGCCGCCATACTTAGCGATAAGCCAATAAACAATGCTATCCAAATTTTACTGCGCTTTATAGGCTGGCTCACCAGCAATTCTATAAACTCACTGCTGTTATATACATATATAGTTGAAAACAATACCGACACCAGCGGCACAGTAAGCAACACTATGTTTAATACCGTAAGTAAACCCTTGGCAGTATTGTCTTCCAAACTAAATGCGCTCCACGAAAACAGCGCCAGCATAATGGTATATGCAATTACAATCTTGTTTTTTAATATATCTATGGCCACATATTTCAAAACCTTCATCATATAGCACTCGATTTTAGTAGGTGAAGAATAGACTTGGCAATGGTTTCTTGCTGTGTATCGGCTTTAAGCGCTGTTACATCTTTATGCAAAATCAATCTACCCTCTTGCATAAAAATCACTTGGCTCACTACATCCTCTAATTCACTAAGCAGGTGCGATGTAATAAGAATAAGGCAGCCTCTATTTTTTGCGTCAATAATTTTTTGCTTTAAAATTTCAGAAGCAATAGGATCTAAACCCGCTGTTGGCTCATCTAAAATAAGCACCTTTGTACGAAACATAAAAGCAAGCGTAGCACTTACTTTTTGGGTAGTTCCTCCGCTGAGCGTGCGCATCTTTTTAGGCAGCATTTTAGCCAACTCAAATTGCTCATAAAGATCGCTATCTAAATTAGCTTCAACTTTGCGGATGCTTTTAATCATTTCCAATACCTGCCCAATAGACATGTTTTCCGGGTAGCGACCAATTTGTGGCATATAGCCAATATGCTGGCGGTAATTATTATCGTTTTTAATGTTCTTTCCATCAAAAATAATATCACCTTTTTCGGGAATTACCATTCCCAAGATAGATTTAATGAGTGTGGTTTTACCACAGCCGTTTGGACCAATAAGCGCAATACATTCTCCGGCTTTCAAACTTAGATTTAAATTATCTAAGGCTCGTAATTTCCCGAAATGTTTGGTTAGGTTTTTAATTTCAATCATAATGTATAAGGTACCATTCGAGGCTTGTTGTCAATAAAATTTTCGGGTGTAAGCGATGGTAGTATGCGTTCTGATTTATCTAAAAGACTTATCATGAAACTTCGATACAACAGCATGGCTGGCGGGTTTTTCTCTACAATTACGGAATACAAACTTAATGGGCGATATGGCACATCGCCAATCTTATCTTTATTCAAATCGTAGCCTTCGTATTTATCCCAATAATTTTCGGAAAAATGATTGAGTGTAAGTGTGCCATTGGTAGTTATATCAAAAGTATTTCCAACAAAATTATTGCGCTCTACTTTATTATCTACACAGTTTGCCTGAATGCGCATTCCCCATCCGTTCCCCTTAAACACATTGTGTTCTGCGGTTATTCTATTCGTCCCATCAAAGAAAATTCCAGTAGTGTTTTTATAGAATTTATTTCCAGAAAGATAGCAATCTGAAAGTTCTTTAAACAATACGCCATAAGCCGCATCGCCCCAACTTTCTTCAAATGTATTGTTTATCATTATTACCCTTTTAGTAAACATAACAGCCACTCCTGCCCCATTTTGCTTAAAGTAATTGGTAATATAGGCGCAACTGTGCGAAAACATAAAGTGCAAGCCGTAGCGCAAATTGTAGTGTGCCACATTTCGCCAAACCACAGATGCGGTAACAAACTCAAGGTATATGCCATCTCTGTGCCCGTGTACTTTGTTTCCAATAATTTGCATACTGTCGCACTTCCAAAGATGCACACCATTGGCAGATTGGCTTTCTACTTTTTGTGAAGCCGTAATGCGGTTATTCTTCACAATACAATGTTTGGAGTATTGAAAGTAAACGCCAAAATAATTATTGAGCAGCGTGTTGTCTTCTACAACCACGTATTCCACATCGTATGCTTTAATTGCGCCCGGATCGCTCATTACCATTCTGCCACAATTTTGAAGGTGCAATCCTTTTATGAGAACATGGCTGCTTTTTACTGAAATAATTTCATACTTCAATTCGCCATCCAGTATAGGCCTGCCAACTCCAATTAAAGCAAGCGGCTTGTCTATAACAAGATTACCTTCTTTGTACGTACCGGAATGAACAAGAACCGTATCGCCACTGCCGGCTGCCGCTAATGCTGCTTTTATGGTACTGTGCTGTACTCCTTTACCCACTGCAATTACAGCAGCATGTGCTGCATTTAGCAGGATGCTACAATACATCAAGAACCATACTGCATGTTTCATATTGCTAGTGATGGTGCCCTGAATGTTGTGAAGAAGATGCGGTTATATCTGCCCAACTCTTTACTGTGGTTTGATGTTCGGCAGCCAACTTTTCGGCATCGGTTTTTGCAGAAAATGCCGCAGTACCTCCGCCCATTGGGCTTGCAATTTCCTCGCTTTGTACATACCACGCCTGTGTGGCATCTATCAATTCGTTTTCTGCCAAAAAATTACCTACATAGTACTTTGCAATATCTTTTGTATTTTGATTAGCTACATAACCATTCAAACAACTTACATCATCAAACTTATATACTCTGCCTTTTTGAGTAATAATTTCTGCGGCAAAACGCCCTTCGGAAATAGACATTTTACAATTGGCACAGGCATCTTTGTGAAGGTTTATTGCCTCCGGCCCATTGCTTCCGCAAGCAACTACAGAAAGAGATAATGCTACTAAAACTGCAACTGCTCCTCCTTTTTTGAATTTTGAAAACACTTTAGTTTCAATAAGTACGGCAATTACAAGTAACAGACCTGCTCCTATAAACAACCAACCTCCTAAAGCCGGAATTGAATATGCACCAAAGTTCAATAATTGCTTAAAGCCTATTAGTGGTGGTTGGTATGCCATGCCGGGTACTTTAATGGCTGCATTTGGATCGAGGTTGTGCCCATAATCGTATTCCCATTTCCAAAAATCTACCATTGCTAATACCCCAAAGAGTACAAATAGTGCCAATATTGTGTACAGCATTTTTTTACGGGCTATAATAGCTGTAAACACAAATAATGCTGCATAAATGCCAATAATGTATGGTAGCACTTTAAACTCTATAAAATCATCGGTATGCAATGTTTTCATGCCGATATAGTGGTTTAGTCCATTTATGATATCTACATCTCCGGCCAACTTATTTGCCCAAATTTGCAGCCCTAAACCTTCCGGATATTGTGGAGCATCTAATGAAATGCTCCAAATGGGCACAAAGAGTGATATAACTAATGCTACTGCTGCAACTACCAGCAAAGCTTTTGAGATAAGTGATATTTTGTTTTCCATGATTTATTGTTTTGGCAGTTGCCAAAGTAGTCTCAATTTCGGTAAAGAAAATATTTGGCTCGCTTGCCTATGAACTAAAATTACAAAGGGCAGTTTGTTCTATTGAACTTGCTGCCCTTTGTCGATTATCTAAAATTTATTTAACAGTACTTCCTTTACTTGGCAGCAGGCTTGTTTAAGCTGAACGTAAGAGGAACATTGCTTCCTTTAGGAGATACTCTTACATATCCTGCCATTTCTTGGTGAAGTGCAGAACAGAAGTCGGTGCAATAGATTGGGAAAATTCCGGTGCGGTCTGGAACCCATTTTAAAGTAACAGTTTCACCAGGCATTATTAACAATTCTCCATTATTGGCACCTTTTACACCAAATCCGTGAGGCACATCCCAGTCTTGTTCCAAGTTGGTTACGTGGAAGTAAACTTCATCACCCAATTTCACACCTTCGATATTATCCGGAGCAAAGTGAGAGCGGATAGCTGTGATGTACACATGTACTTTGTTGCCTTCTCTTACTACTTTAGTTTCGCCTTCGCCTTTTGCTACATAAGGATGTTTATTAGCAGCAATATCGAATATCTTCACTTGATTATTCTTAACTAAATCTGCCGGAACTGCTTGCGCATAGTGCGGCTCGCCAATGGTTGGGAAGTCTAATATCAACTGCATTTTTTCGCCACTGATATCAAACAACTGAGCACTTTGCGATAATTCAGGACCGGTAGGCAGGTAACGGTCTTTAGTAATTTTATTGTAAGCTACTAAGTATTTGCCTACAGGTTTTTTAGTGTTACCACCTACAACCATTAAGTGTCCTACAGAATAGTAAGTAGGTTGGCGGTCAATAACTTTCAAATCTTTGATATTCCATTTTACTACTTCAGAAGATACAAACATTGAAGTGTAAGCATTTCCGTTTGCATCAAATTCTGTGTGTAAAGGTCCTAAGCCTGGTTTTTGAACTTCGCCATACAATGCAGCTTCGTATTTAATAACCGGGATGCCGCTGTATTTTTCTTGTTCAAAGTTTTTGTCGGCAATTGCTTTTTGTATTTTATCGAAACTGAACACAGGCAATAAAGCTGCTAATTTACCGCTACCTACAATGTATTCACCGGTTGGATCTACATCGCATCCGTGTGGAGATTTTGGACAAGGGATAAAGTAAACGATATCGGGGTATTCTGCTACATCCAATACAGTTACTTCATTTTTAATTTCGGAAGTAGCGGTATGTGTTTCTTCACTAAATTTATTGTGAGCATACTTAACAGCTTTCTTAGTTCCTTTTCCTGCTTTGATATATTCTTCGGCTTTTTTCCAGTTTACAGCCATGATAAAGTCTTTATCATTTTTAGAAGCGTTTACTTCTTGCAGAGTGTTTGCTTGTTCAGTATTGTAAGTGCTAAAGAAGAACCATCCGTGCGACTTACCTTTACCGCAACGTGCTAAATCGAAGTTTACACCCGGAGTTTTTAACTGGAATGCGATATTCATTTCGCCAGATGTTTTATCTACACTTACAAAGCTGATATGGCCTTTAAAGTTCTCTTTGTAAGTATCAATTGAAACATCACTTGCTTCGCCATCTTCTGGTACGCTGAAACGAGTTCCTGCTACAATGTACTCAGAGTTTTCTGTTCCGAACGGGGAGCTGTGGTTGCCACCGCTGTTGGGCAATTCAATAATTTCGGCTGTGCGGAAAGTTTTTAAATCTACACGAGCCAAGCGTGGTGTGTTGTTACCATTTACAAATACCCATTTACCATCGGCAACGCCATCGGTCATAGACATTTCTACGTGGTGTAAATCGTCCCAAGGCACAAATCCATGCGAAGTATTCAACATTGGCTTTGTTTCTTCGCTGTAACCCCAGCCTTTTTCAGGATCTACAGAAAACACGGGAATAACGCGCAGCAAACGTCCGCTCGGCAAACCGTAAACGCTTAACTGTCCGCTAAAACCACCAGAAACAAAGTTGTAAAACTCATCGAACTTGCCCGGGGCTACATAAACTTTTGAAGCGGCATCTCCGCTTACAGCATTGTTGGTGCTCTTTGGCTTACAAGAGCTAAAGTACAATGCAGTTAATGCACATAGTGCAATTGTTATTTTTTGGTACGACATAATACTGAATTAAATATTAAAAATTGGTTGTTAACTTGTTTTGGGTGTGTACTTCGTCCACCTACACTACATATATACTTAATGTAGTATAGCAATTATGCGATTTTAAAAACGCTGTTCTTATTGAGGCAACTTATTTGGCACCGTCATTTTGGCGCATAAACTCTACAATCTCTCTAGCTTCTGCATCGGCCAAATTTTGGTTGGGCATACGAACTAAACAGATTTCTAATTGCGCTTGTACTTCCGGGTCTTTATCAATCATTGGATCTGGATTAGTAATAAAGTTCATAATCCAATGTGGGCTTCTTCTTTCAGTAACGCCTTTCCATCCCGGACCAACTAATTTTTCATCGGTTGTTTTATGGCAAGAGAAGCATTTTGTTTCAGATATACTTTTTCCTTTTGTAGCCATAGCAGCATCTAATGCACCAATTGTTACATTGGATTCATCAAATTTACCTTCGCCACGATTTGGATCGTAATCATCAGTTGTTTGAGCTTCGGTAGCTACGGTTTCTGGGGCGGTAGTTGTTTCAGCCGGTGTAGAAGAGTTTCCACCTCCGCATGCGCTAAGAAGTGCGATAGAAAGTGTAAAACTTGCAGCTGCAAAAAATGAAGTTTTCATATTGATTGATTGTTTGTTATGGAGCAAAGGTATGAGAGAATTTTACTTCATGCTATGATTTTAATCATAAAAGAAAATGAGCAATTTCCACGTTTAAGCAAGTGCTGTGGCTATGAGTTTATTCACCACTTTGGGGTCTGCTTTTCCTTGGCTGCGCTTCATAGTTTCGCCTACAAACAAGCCTATTAGCCCCTTTTTCCCTGCTTTATATTCTGCCACTTTTTCGGGCATAGATGCCAATACTTCTTGCACTATTGAGCCTATTAAATCCTCATCACTATTTTGAAGCAAATTTAGCTCTTCTGCAACTTTTAAAGGATGCTTATCGGGCGATTGCAGCAATGCCGGAAAAATATGTGTGGAACACACTGAAAAATTGGTTTTCCCTTCATCAATTATTGCAATAATATCTGCTATAGCATTAGGTTTCAGGTGAAATGACTCTATTTCTTTTCCACTTTCGTTTAAATAGTTTTTTATGGGGCCCAACAACCAGTTTGATGCTGCTTTATAGTTCTTTGTATGCGCAACAATGGCATTGTAATAGTTGGCTGTTGGTTTGTCATCGCTAATAAGGCGAGCATCGTACTCCGGCAAACCATATACCTGCATGTATTCCTGCTTTAGCTCCGCAGGCAGTTTAGGCATGTGCGCCTGTACTTGTGCAATATATGTTTTCGACACCATTACAGGTGGTAAATCCGGCTCGGGGAAATACCTGTAATCGTGTGCATGTTCTTTGCTACGTTGAGAAAGCGTAATGCCTTTAACAGCATCGAAACCGCGTGTTTCTTGTGTTAATTTCTCGCCTGCTTCGATGGCATCTACTTGGCGTATAAATTCAAACTCTATGGCACGTTTTACATTGCGCATACTGTTCATATTCTTCACTTCGCTGCGTGGGTTGTACGCGGTAGTTCCTTTAAGGCGCACAGATACATTGGCATCGCAACGCATACTTCCTTCTTCCATATTGCCATCGCAAATTTCGAGATGCCGCACCAGTTTGCGCACTTCGTTTAGGTATGCCATTGCTTCATCGCCACTACGAATATCCGGCTCCGAAACTATTTCAATTAGTGGAACTCCTGCGCGGTTCAAATCTACCAACGTAAAATACGGGTCTATATCGTGAATGCTTTTCCCTGCATCTTCTTCCATGTGAATGCGGGTAAGGCGCACTTGCTTTTTTTCGTTATTCAATTCAAACTCAATAATGCCATCGGTGCAGATGGGTGTTTTATCTTGAGTAATTTGGTAACCTTTCGGCAAATCGGCATAGAAATAATTTTTACGTGCAAACTGGTTTTCTTCCCTAATGGTACTTTTCGTTGCCAAGCCAATTTTTACGGCATATTCAATTGCTTTTTCGTTTACCACAGGCAGTGTACCCGGCATACCAAGCGATAGCGGGCTTACTTGCGTATTAGGTGCAGCGCCAAATGCGGCCGAATCGCCACAATACATTTTACTTTGGGTAGATAGCTGCGCGTGTACTTCTAAACCAACAATTACTTCGTATTTTGAATACTTATCGTTACTCATGTTCTTATGATAATTGTGCGCGAAATAGCGCGATTATATGCTGAATGCAAAAAGTTTTTGGGCATTTTTAGTAGTAATTTCCGACACATCGCCTATTGCCATATTCTTTAGTGTGGCAATATGTTCTGCTACAATGCTTACATAGCTGCTTTCGTTGCGTTTTCCGCGGTAAGGCACCGGTGGCAAATATGGCGCATCGGTTTCGAGCAAAATATTTTCTATGCCTACATGTTTTACTACCTCTCTCAATTCGTTTGAATTTTTATAGGTAAGCGAGCCGCCAATTCCCAAATAAAAACCCATTGAAATAATGGCTTCTGCCTCTGCAATAGTGCCTGCAAAACAATGAAAAACACCTTTCGCTTTTCCGTTGAAATTGGCAACCATATCTATACAATCCGAAGTGGCATTTCGGCTATGAATTATCAAAGGCAATTGCATTTCTACCGACCATTCAATTTGGGTTTGAAAGGCGATTTGCTGCTGCTCTTTAAGGCTTACATCCCAATAATAATCCAACCCGGTTTCGCCTACTGCCACGTAATTTTTATCCTTGAAAGCTTGCTTGAAAAATTGCAATTGTGTTTGCACATTTTCCTTTACATCGCATGGATGCAAACCCATTGCCGGCAACAATAGCAATTCGTTATCAGACAGTGCAGCCAAAGTATTCATTGGCGCAATACTATCTTCATTTATATTAGGTAAAATAACTACTCTAATTTGTTGCTGTTTACAACGCTGCAACACCTCCTGCATATCGGGTTGCAAATCTGCGTGATACAGGTGCGAATGGGTATCTACTAATCTCATTTATATTGGCTTTCGAATTGTTTCATACAAGCTACCAATTTTTGTACTCCTGCAAGCGGCATAGCATTGTAAATAGAGGCTCTAAACCCTCCTACAGTTCGATAGCCTGCCAATCCCTGCAAATCGTTGGCCTCAGCAAAAGCAAGAAATTTGGCATCGGTTTCGGCATCGGTTGTTTTAAAACACACATTCATTTGGCTGCGGTCTTCTACTGCTACAGTTCCGCTAAACACAGTAGAATCATCAATAGTTTTGTATAACAGTTGTGCCTTTTCATTATTCTGCTTTTCAATACTTCCCAATCCTTGTGCTTCTATCCATTTTAGCGTAAGCAGCGACACATATACTGCATAAACCGATGGCGTATTGAGCATGCTTTCGGCTTCTATTTGCTTGGCGTAATTCAACACCGTTGGTATAAAAGAATCTTTCTTTGTTAATACACTTTTGTTGATTACCACTAAAGTTGTACCTGCCGGCCCCATATTTTTTTGTGCTCCGGCATAAATAAGTGCCATACGGTCGAAATCTAACTGGCGCGAAAAAATATCGCTGCTCATATCTGCAACAACAGGTGCCTGGGCTTGACTAAGCAAAGTGGCCACCAAATTGCTGCTCCACTGCGTGCCAAATATGGTATTATTGGTAGTAAAATGAACATACGCATACGTTTTTCGCAGCAACTGCTCATTGGCTATCCATTGCTTGGGAATATATGCATAATTGGCATCTTTTGAGGAAGCTATTACCTCCACATTTCCAAAATTTTGTGCCTCGGCAATTGCTTTATGGCTCCATTGCCCAGTATCGAAATAGGCTGCGGTTTGTGATAGCGAAAGCAAATTATACGGCACCATTAAAAACTGCTGCGATGCGCCACCCTGCAAAAAGAGCACTTCTTTATCTTGCTGAAGTTGCAACAGCTTTTTCACCAAACTGCGGGCTTCATTCATAACAGCCACAAAGGCTTTACTGCGGTGCGATATTTCAAGAATAGAAAGGCGAGTTCCTGCAAAATTACGAATGGCATCTGAGGCTTGCACCAATACTTCTTCGGGCAATACTGCCGGTCCTGAAAAAAAATTATATGGTTTCTGCATTACAACAACTAACTCTTTACTTTTAATGTATTCTTAACGATGGCTGCTTTAGAAAGTAGCTCTCTGCGGTTATCGGCAATAATAGTTACATGCCCCATTTTTCTACCGGGCTTAGTTTGCTTTTTGCCGTATAGATGTACAGAAACACCTTCTAACTGCAACACAGCCGACAATCCTTCGTATTCTGCATTGCCACTAAAACCATCTTCGCCCAACACATTCAGCATAAGAGCAGGCTTAATGGTTTTGGTACTGCCTAAAGGTAAATTTTGCAATACCCGCAACAGCATATCAAATTGCGAAACATAATTCCCTTCTATACTTTGGTGGCCACTGTTATGCACGCGTGGTGCGGTTTCGTTTACCAATAGTTCGGCATCTTTATTTAAAAACATTTCTACGGCAAAAATTCCGGGACTAGCAAATGCGTTGCACACTTGCAATGCCAATTCTTCTGCCTTTGCAATTTGCGCTTCGGAGAGGTTTGCAGGCGCAATAAGGTAATCTACCAAATTGAGTTGCGGATCAAAAACCATTTCTGTAGGTGGAAAAACTGCTGTTTCGCCACTCTCGTTGCGCGCTACAATTACAGCTATTTCTTTTTCAATATCTACCATCTTTTCGAGTAGCGATGGTTCGCTAAATGCCTTTACCATATCGCCTTCGTTCCATAGCAACTGTACGCCTTTGCCATCGTATCCGCCTGTGCGCATTTTGTGTGCTGCCGGCAAAAAATCCAGCTTTTGCTGCAAGTCTTTCGCACTACCTAACAACACAAACTCTGGAGATGGAATTTGATGTGTTTCATAAAATTGCTTTTGCAATCCTTTATCTTTTATGGTTTGCAATACTGCCGGACGGGGAATAACCTTAACACCTTCCTTTTCTAATTGAAAAAGCGCTTCTACACTTACGTTTTCAATTTCTATGGTAAGCACATCTACTTTCCTGCCAAATTGCAACACGGTATCGAAATCTGTAATGCTGCCTAACTGAAAATGGTGGCAGAGATGTGCTGCCGGAGCTTGCGTATCGTTTTCCAGCACAAAAGTTTCGATTGGATAATTGGCAGCTTGCTGCAATAACATTCTACCCAACTGCCCTCCTCCTACTATTCCAACTTTAAGCATAAAACAACGAGTTTTTTAACGCCCACAAAGGAAGCAAAAAATAGCTCCAAACACAGATTAGTTCTTTGTTTTAAAACCTTTTTTACCAATAAACTCCCATAGCTGTGCTTCTAACTCCGGCACTATATTAAATGCTTTTACCAAACCTAAAAACAAGATTGAAACAATGGCTGTTCTATAAACTATTTGAACTATAGGATGCCCTACATCCGGAATAAAACAACCAATAGTAAAGCAAACTACAATACTCAACACCACTAAAAATGTCTTAGAATCGAACGGTTGTAAATGGTACTTTTTCCATAAGAAAATGTACTTCATCGAATTAAAAATAGTGGCAGAAAATGCTGTAGCAAACGCTGCTCCATTCATGCCCCAAATGGGAATAAAAATGTAATTGTTTACAATGGCAATTACAAACAAAAGCATAAGCATGTATGCACCATAAATGTATTTATCGGAGGTGTAAATAATGGCATCGTTAATACCCGTTGCCATATTTATTACTGTACCAATACTAATAATAAGCACTACCGTTTCGCCCAGCGAATATCCCTTATCCGGAAATAACTGAAACAACGAATGCGTGTTTAGATTTACACATAAAAACAAAAATCCACCCGCCAAAAGCAGGTAACGCGAAGAGCGAAAATATATCTTCTTCACCTCTGCCAAATCTTTTCTTTTCCATGCTTCGGAAATAGATGCCACACCAATTTTATCTAAAGCGCCCAACGGAGCTTCTATAACCGTAGGAATAAAAACAGCGATAGCATAAACACCTACTAAATCAAGCGTTAGGTATTTGCCCAGCATTACTATATCAATATACTTTAGCCCCAAGCTGGATAGCGATGTAAACGACAGCAGCAAGCCGTACATTAAAATTTGCCGAGGATTCTGCTGTTTAAAGTAATCCCAATTCAAACGAAGTGTGGGGCTATCTATCTTAAAAATATAGGCTAGGTGCAGCAAAGCAATTACTCCAAACTTAACAACGTACAGCAGCACCAATTGCGGGAGTGTAATCCACTTTAAAAAGTAAATTGCAAATAGCACTATGCTAAATATACGCACCAACACATCGTTTAAAAAAGCAGGAACATTGGTTTTAAAAAGCGAGGTACAATAGGTAAAAAAAACATTGCTGAATGCAATGAAGAGTATTAGTGGAAATACATAATTAAAGTATTCGTTTAGTAATGGCGATTGTTTATTGTATTGTGCTGTAATAAATGGTTTAAACACTACCAAACCAATACTTACAATTACAAACCCCAGCAAGGTAAGCCCAACTGCCAATCCAAAAATACCGTGATGCTTCTTTTCCTTATTTCTAAAAGAAGGGAAATACTTAAGTAAAATACTGCTTACGCCCAACGGAACAAAAGTGGCTACCAGAGCAGAAAACGAAAATAATACTCGCGTTAAACCTATTTCTTCTTTGGTTAGAAACATAGGTTGAAAAACCACCACATTCAGGGCTCCCAGCAAAATTCCCATATAGGAAATAATACTATTTATGATGCCTTGCCGCTGAATAATTCCCATAAAAAATTATTCTTAGTGATAAACCGGAACCGGATTTAAGAAGCGGATTATTGCATTTTTAGTACGCATATACGCAGTATCAAAGTCTTTATTCAACACCACGTAATCTGCCTTAGATTCAAATTTCAATTCTTCTTCGGCTCTTTTAAGGCGCATTTTAAGTGTTTTGGGGTTTTCGGTATTACGCGCTTTTAGTCTTTCAAATAGCACATCTTTAGAAGGCGGCTTTACAAAGATAATAAAGCAATCGCTGCCAAACTGTTGCTTTATATTGGCTGCACCTTTAATATCAATATCAAAAATTACAGTTTTGCGTTGTGCCCACAACCTTTCTACTTCACTTTTTAATGTACCATACATTACGCCTTCGTACACTTCTTCGTATTCTAAAAATTCGCCTGCGGCTACTTTTTGCTGAAATGCAGATGGCGAAACGAAATAATAATCCTTTCCATCTACTTCACCACTACGCATATCGCGTGTGGTAGCAGATACAGAAAATGCAAAGTTGCGGAAATGTTGCAACAGCTTTTTTACTATGGAAGTTTTGCCGGCACCGGATGGAGAGGTAATAACAATGAGCTTCTTCTCAAAGGGTTTTACTGCAGGAGCGTGTCCCATTTATTTCAAAAATTATTAAGTTACAAAATTAGTGATGCTATATTAGTTGCCACTATCGTTTTTCTTCTTTTTACCTGCGTTTGCGGTAACTTTCTCTAACTCTTTATCAATGTAATAAAGCGATTGCGGGCCACTGCCAATTAAGTTTATTTTATCTATCAATCGTTTAAACTGTACTTCCTCTTCGCGCTGTTCATCAATAAAGAATTTTAAAAACTCTACTGTAGCATGGTCTTTTTCGGAGCGTGCCAAATCCACAATTTGGTAAACGCTTTTGGTTACCTTCTGCTCGCCCGATAGCGATTTTTCACATGCTTCAATTATGCTGGTAAAATTGCCTTGTGGCTTCTTCAACTCCGGCACCAATGCATGACCGCCCATTTCATTGATATAGGCAAAGAACTTCATAAAATGCAAATGTTCTTCTTCCGACTGTTTAAAGAAAAAGGCCGCTGCGCCTTCGTAGCTTTCTTTTTCGCACCACGATGCTACGGCAAGGTAGTGGTAAATTGCTCCCATTTCGAGTGCTAAATGATCGTTTAGTGCTTTTTCTACTTTTTTAGGTATCAACATATTTTAAATTTTATCTGCTTTTTCTGCCATTAAAAGTTCCATGTGGGCAATCGCATTTGCTCCCTTTGCAGCTGCTAATTGCTGCAACTGCAAAACTAAATGCCAACAAGGCCGCAATGATAATTTTAATCTTTTTCATTATTGCTTTTGAGGATAAACAAACGCAAGTTCGGAAGTACAATTGTATTTTTAAAACAAAGTTAGCAACAATTAAATTTTGAATTGTAGTGTACCTAAACAAAGTGTTCGCTATTATTGCCCAAAAGCATTTATGAAAGTTGTGGCTTGGCTATTTATTCTATTGCTTACCAATTGGATGTTGGGGCATTTTGTAAGCGCCCTTCCTTGGTGGTATATTGCAATTACGGGAATTGGCTTCGGTTATGTTTCTACACTAAAACCCATGCAGGCTTGGATAGTAGGTTTTGTAACTGTGGGAATTTTGTGGGCAGCACAGGCTTACTTTTTAGATGCTGCTGGTGGTAAAATACTTGCGCCAAAGATGGCCAATTTGTTTGCTCCCATTACAGCCGGCTCCACCACCAATCTCTTTCTACTAGTAGGCGCCATTGGCGGTTTGGTAAGTGGCTTTGCCATGCTTAGCGGAACGCTCATGCGTACTGCATTCTCAAAGTAAAAGATGGCATACGCTGTTTCCCATCCCAATACAGCACCTGGTTTTCGTCCACACCTTACTAACATTTTAGGCATAGAATATAAAAGCTGAAATAAACCTCCTTTTTTTGTGGTGTTAATTTCTACATTCGCGGTTCAGAACATCTAAAAAATCAATAGTCAATATGAAGTTTATAGTATCTACTACTTCTCTACTTAAAGGTTTGCAAACCATTGGTGGCGTTATCAATTCAACCAGTGTATTGCCCATTTTGGAAGATTTCCTTTTTGATATAAAAGGCGGTGAACTCGCCATTTTTGCTACCGATCTGGAAACTTCCATGAGTACGGTTGTGAAAGTAGAAACAAAAGATAAAGGAAGAGTTGCCATTCCTGCCAAAATACTAATAGATACCCTGAAAAATTTACCGGAGCAGCCACTCACCTTTTCTATTGACTTAAAAACATTTGGCATTGAAATTACCAGCGAAACCGGACGCTATAAACTCACAGGAGAAAATCCTGAAGATTTCCCTAAAATTCCGGAAGCCGATGATGTAACCGAAATAAACATGCAAGGCTCGGTGCTAAGCAGCGCCATTTCAAAAACCTTATTTGCCGTGAGCAATGATGAATTGCGCCCTGCCATGACCGGAGTACTTTTCCAAGTAAGCCCGGAAGGTTTAACCTTTGTTTCTACCGATGCGCACAAACTGGTAAGAATGAAGCGCAGCGATATTCGCGCTCCTAAAGAAACACAGTTTATTGTTCCTAAAAAAGCATTGAACTTAATGAAAAGTGCTGTACCTAACAGCGAAGTTGTGGTAAGTGTAAGTTACAACAAATCGAATGCCTTCTTTTCTTTCGACAATACAAAACTCATTTGCCGACTAATTGAAGCCAACTATCCCGACTACAATGCCGTAATTCCAATAAACAACCCAAATAAATTAACGCTAAACCGCTTGGAATTTCAAAACGCACTGCGCAGAATATCCATCTTTTCAAACAAAACAACCTATCAGGTGGTTTTAAATATTGCAGGCAGCGAGTTAAAAATTTCGGCACAAGATTTAGATTTTAGCAACGAAGCCAACGAACGCCTTACTTGCAGCTACGAAGGTGCAGATTTGGATATAGCTTTCAACGCCCGCTTTTTAATTGAAATGCTGGGAGTACTCGATAGTGGCGATATAGAAATTGAACTTTCGACACCAACCAGAGCCGGAGTATTGCGCCCCGTAGAAAAAAATGAAGGTGAAGATTTGCTCATGCTGGTAATGCCGGTAATGATAAACGCATAGGCAGTACAAAAACAAATGAGTAACAACTGTACTCATCTTCAACTACCTGCAACCACCAATCATTTAAACCATAAGTAGAATGATGCAAGCCACCGTTTTAGGCAAAAAATTTCTTTTAGATACCGTATCTGCCGATACTGCAATTGACATACAGGTATTGAACGAAAGCAATATCCATATTATCTATAAGCATAAAAGCTACAATGCCACACTGGTAGCCTTTAACGCAGAAGAAAAAAAGCTTACGGTGCGCATACAAGGAAACGATTACGAGGTTGAACTGAAAAACGAAACTGATTTACTGCTCGAAAAACTTGGTTTAAATAGTGTCTCGCAAGTAAAAGTAAACAACCTTAAAGCACCCATGCCGGGCTTAATTGTAAACATTGCAGTGCAAGAAGGCGACCAAATAAAAAAAGGAGAGCCACTCATTATTCTCGAAGCCATGAAAATGGAAAACGTAATAAAATCTCCGGCAGATGTAACTATCAAAAAAATAAAGGTTCAACCCAAACAAGCTGTAGAAAAGGGCGAAATACTCATGGAGTTTGGCGCTTAGTTCCCTTTCAAATTACCATATTTTCTGTGCAATAGCAGCAACCTTAGCTTAAACGAATCGAAAGTAATTCCTACTAAAAGTGCAGCAGATCCAATTACCAATACATGCAATTGCATGGCAGCATACGCCACACCACCCAACACGCCACCAATAAAAAAGAAACCAATAATTGCCATACGCAAACGTATAGACCTATACAAGCGCTTTCGCTGCTCTTCTTGCTTAAAGAAAAACAGTTGCGATAACTCAATACCCAAATCGGTAAACAAGCCCGTTAAATGCGTAGTGCGCACTACAGCATTTGAAATTGTAGTAACCAAAGAATTTTGCAACCCCATGGCAAATAGCAAAGCAAATGCAATAGCATCGGGCAAAGTAGCCTGCACATACTCACCTAAAAAAGCTACCGAAAGTAGAATTATGCTTTCAATAAAAGCAGGTAATACATACACATAGTTACCATTGCGCTTATAGCTCCATTCCACCAAAAAACTCGAAAAAAAAGAACCTATAAAAAAGAAAAAGATATAGAGAAAATAAACAACACCTTGCAAGAAATTCAACTTAAAAACTTCGTCAACAAAAAATGCAAAATGCCCCGTTACATTGGTAGTAAGCCGCTGCACTGCCAAAAAGCCCGCCACATTTACCATTCCGGCTACAAACGACAATAGCGATGCCAGTTGCAAATTATGGGTAAAAGTTCTGGTTGCACCTCTATGCCTAAACATACTTTAATAACGCTATGAATTTCAAAACATCTATGCTTTTGTGAAATGTAAAGTTAATTCAAACCGTAAAATGAACAGCTAAAATATAGTAACACCATGCTAAAAATTATATTTGCCGCATGAAGGTTTTAAACGCAATAAAAGCAAGTATTCTCCAATACTGCCATAGCACATTCGGTATAGAAAACAACCCAAACTTACTCCATATTTCGCTTACCAATCCCAATTTCCGACACACCGGAGACTACTCTTTCAACTTTAACAACCTTAGAAAATTCACCTCTTTAGACAATACAGCATTCGGAGAAAAACTCCTGCACGAAAGCGATTTGCAAGCAGTTATTGCCGAATACGATAAAGGCAATTTTCAAATTGCAGCCGCTGCACTTAAAACAGGATTTATCAATCTAAAATTCAGCGATATATTTTGGCAAACGCAACTTCAAGAAATTGCACAAAACAGCAATTTTACCCTGCATGCCAAACGCACAGAAAAAGTATTGGTAGAGTACTGCGGCCCCAATACCAACAAACCGCTCCACATCGGGCACGTGCGCAATATGTTGCTTGGTTTTTCTATGAGCGAAATTCTGCAAGCCAACGGCTACGAAGTTGTTAAAGCCAATATCTACAACGACCGAGGTATTGCCATTTGCAAAAGTATGGCGGCATATATTGAACGCAGTAAAGGAGCCACTCCGCAAAGCTCGGGCATAAAAGGCGACCATTTTGTAGGCGACTACTATGTGCTTTTCGGAAAAATAGTAGAAGAGCAATTGCGCCAACTTCACCAAATTCCCAATGATGTAACCAATGTATTTAAGCACTTGGGCAAAGATCGCGAAGTAGCAGAACAAGAAACGCCCATCTTTCAATTTGCAAAAGAACTCTTGCTAAAGTGGGAAGCCGGAGACGAAGCCACCGTAAATCTTTGGAAACAAATGAACCAATGGGTGTACGAAGGATTCAACCAAACATACCAAAGCATTGGCGTAAACTTTCAAAAAGACTATTACGAAAGCCAAACCTACCAGCTCGGCAAAAATATTATTGAAGAAGGGCTGAGTAAAAACGTATTTTACAAACGTGCCGATGGAGCTGTGGCAATAGACCTTACACCGGATGGCTTAGATGAAAAAGTATTGCTGCGCAGCGATGGAACCTCCATCTACATTACACAAGATTTAGGCACAGCACAACTGCGCTACGAAGAATTTGCTATGGATAAAATGGTATATGTTGTTGCCAACGAACAAGATTACCACTTTAAAGTATTGAAGTTAGCGCTGCAAAAATTGCAAAAAACATGGGCAAACGGAATTTACCACCTCAGCTATGCCTTAGTAGAGTCGCCCACCGGAAGATTTAAAAGCCGCGAAGGAAAAACCGCAGATGCCGATGACCTTATTGCAGAAGTTCTTCGCATTGCCGAGGAGCAAACCAAAGCATTAGGAAAAATAGACGACTTCAATAACGAAGAAGCCCAACAACTTTATAGAACCATAGGTATGGGCGCACTCAAATTTTTTGTACTGCGTGTAAACCCATACAAGAAAATAATTTTCAACCCCGAAGAAAGTATAGATTTTCACGGACACACAGGCCCATACATACAATTTGCACACGCACGTATATGTGCCATTTTGCGCAAAGCAAAAGACTTGGCAATTTCGGCAACAGAGCCGGTTACACTCAGCGCCACCGAAAGAGAACTTATTTTAATCTTAAACGATTATCCCAACACACTCGCCACCGCTGCCGAAAAATACGATCCAAGCGAAATAGCAAATTATGTTTACAAACTGGCACAAGCTTATAGTAAATTCTATACCGAGCATCCCGTACTTACTGCCGAAAAAGAAGCAGAGCGCGCCTTTAGAGTGCTGCTATCTGCACAAGTAGCCCGCTTGCTAAAGGAAGGAATGAAACTGTTGGGCATTGATGTACCCGAAAGAATGTAGATAATTAGCACACGGCTTACTGCCATGCTAAAAAAAAATGAAGTAAACAGCCTTAAAATAAGGCTGTTTTTTTTCATCATTCCCATATCGGTTGAATTGAAAAAAGCATAAGTTTTTTCATGTCGTCTCGGCTGTTTTTTGTTGAACCTACTAACATTTCCTTACAATATTTTTCAACTTTTCCGATAGCCAATAATCATTGTTTTGTCATGTTTTATGCCCATAAAACGTTAAATTGTAACACTTTTGTAAAACTTATTTAGAATCAATCTAAACAATATTTGGGCGATTAGCTTTGCCTCCCAAATTAAAAACAATGAGAAAAATAAGTACACTAACCGTTGCGCTCGCAACAACCATTTCACTCTCCGCAACCGTAATTACAGATACCGTTTCAACAGGACCATCTTACTCCAAACAAGTTTGGTACAGTTTAGCAAACGATGAACAAGGCTCAATTTCAAAAGATAACTGGGATGTAGCTTTTCAAATATACGGATATTCTGCCTCCATTTTGGCAAACACACAAAAATCAAACTTTGCCATTTATCAAAGCCCTTTTGCAGTGTCGGAATGGGCAACTGTTGATACCGCAGGCTTAAGTACTTGGACAGCACTTCACAACTCATCTGAAACATGGGATTTAGGAGCACTAAACACCAATCCAAACAACAACGAAGATTTGGGCTGGGGCGTTTACGATATGGG
Organism: Chitinophagales bacterium; assembly: GCA_019638515.1. Classification (NCBI taxonomy): domain Bacteria; kingdom Pseudomonadati; phylum Bacteroidota; class Chitinophagia; order Chitinophagales; species Chitinophagales bacterium. Next base: position 111,248 of record JAHBTS010000007.1, read on the forward strand.
TACACACATCATAAGCGGAGACAGCATTTACATTGTAAAATTAGCCAACGGAGAATGGAAAAAATTTAAAGTAGACCAACTTGCCAGTGGAAAATACTACTTCTCTTGGGCAAATTTAGATGGCACCAATCCAAACAACGATTCAATTGCCAAAAGCAACTACACCGGAAAAAACTTTGCCTATTATTCACTTGAAAACAGCACTGCTCTCGATCGCGAACCTGCATCAAACAGTTGGGATTTTACCTTCACAAAATACATAGCTACTTTATATGTGCCACTGCCTACTCCGTATGCCGTTACCGGATTATTACAAAACAGAACCGCACAAGCAGTAAAAGCCTATCCTGTAGATGAAACCACTGTTACACACAGCAATTACACATTCGAAAGTAACATCAGCACCATTGGTTACGATTGGAAATCGCTAAACAACGTTACCTTCCAATATGAAATTGCAGACAGCACTGTTTACTTTGTAAAACGCAGCAATGGCGAAGTTTGGAAAGTAGTATTCAAAGGCTTTGGAGGCAGCGCCAACGGCAACTATATTTTCACCAAAGAACTAGTACACACCGCACCAACCGGTATAGAAGAAGTTGCCGGCATACAATCGCTCAGTATATTCCCAAATCCTGCTAAAACGCAATTCAACTTGGTGTACAACAGCAACGAAACTCAAACTGCAACAGTTCAAATTTTAGATATGAGTGGCAGAATTGTACTGCAAGACAACATCCTTTTGCAAAGCGGTTTAAACCAGCAAACCATCTCTACTGCCAACTTACAACAAGGCATGTATTTAGTATTACTGAATGGAAACAAAACCCAAAAGCTCATAATAGAATAAGCCATGAATAGTATTTGCATTAAATGCAATACAAGTTTTGAAAAAATATGCATGGGAATACTTGTGCTGCTGCTATGCAATGTAGCAACAGCACAAGTTACCCTAAGCATTATTGACTCAAAGAAAAAAGCTGCAATAGAAGATGTGTTTGTTGTAGCCAAAAACATTGAAAGCCAAAAAGAATTTGTAGGTTTTACAGACAGCAAAGGCCAATTAAAACTTTCAATAAGTGGTAAATGTAAGTTGCAACTAAAAAAACTCGGTTACAAAATCTATGAAGCAGAAACCGAGTTACACAATAATTTTCAAGTAGCACTTGAAGCAAGTGAAACCGAACTAAAAGACGTAGTTGTAACCGGACACTGCACCGCCACCACAGCACAAATGGCAGTAAACACCATTAAAACTATCAACAAAAAGAAGATAGAAGAAATGGGAGCCGTTACCTTACGCGATGTACTCACCAACCAACTAAACATACGCCTCACACAAGACAATGTTTTAGGCTCTTCCATGAACATAAACGGTATTTCAGGACAAAACATTAAGATATTGATAGACGGTGTACCCATGATAGGAAGAGTAAACGGCAACATAGATCTATCGCAAATAAACCTAAACAATATCGAGCGTATTGAAATTGTAGAAGGACCAATGAGTGTAGTATATGGCAGCGATGCATTGGGTGGAGTTGTAAACCTCATAAGCAAACGCAAGGTGAAAGACGCATTCAACTACATTCTAAACGGCTATTACGAAAGCAATGGCACCTATAACACAGACGCTCGCTTTGCCCTAAAAAAAGGAAACATAGAATTAAACATAAGTGGCGGAAGAAACTTCTTTGACGGCTACGACCCAAACTATAAATGGGAAAACAGAACCATGCAATGGAAACCACGCACCCAATACTTCACCGATAACTCATTCACCATAAAAACCAAGCAATCCAAGCATGTATTAAACGGCAATTTCTTTACCGAAAAAATACTAAATAGAGGCAAACCCACCGTAACACCCTACTCCGCATACGGCTTCGATGAAGCTTACAACACACAACGATGGGGCATTGGCGAACAAAGTGATATATACATAAAGAAAAGCAACCATTTGCAATTCATTAACTCCTTTTCTTACTTCAGAAGAATAAAGAATACTTATAGAAAAGATCTTACCAACGGCAACAGCGAAATTACCCCATCTGCAAGCGACCAAGATACCAGCCTATTCTACCTACTACTCTTTAGAGGTGTTTGGACAAATACTGTTTTAAAGAAATTCCAATTTCAAGCTGGATACGATTTTAACCTAGAATTTGCAAAAGGTCAGCGCTTAGAAAACAACGCCCAAAATATACAGGACTACGCACTTTATGCTACCGTTCAATACAACCCAATAGAAAAAATTTCTTTAAAAATAGGTGTGCGTGGCGCTTACAATACCAAATATGGCACTCCGGTAGTTCCCAGTTTCAATTTTAAATACAATATCAACCAAGCCGTTTCGCTAAGAGCAAGCTATGCTATGGGTTTCCGTGCACCTTCGCTTAAAGAATTAAGTATGCTTTTTGTAGATATAAACCACAACATTCAAGGCAACAAAAAACTAAAAGCAGAGCGTTCACACAATGCACAGTTAGAGTTGAATTACGAACCTCAATTCAAGCAATTTAAGTTCATGCTTCGCCCTTCTGTATTTTTCAACCACTTGTACAACATGATTTCATTGGTACTGGTGGATCCAAGCGCACAAGTATATTCCTATGTAAATATTGATAAATTCCAAAGTGTTGGTGGTAATATCAATGCCGGAATAACCCATAAATTTTTCGATATCCAGCTCGGTACTGCATATACAGGCCGCTACAATTCGCTAAGCGAAAATGCCAAGGTACCGCACTTTGGTTGGTCGCCAGAATTTACCGCTGCCCTCTCTGTAAACATTCCTAAAATAAACACCAGTATTGCTACATTCTATAAGTACAATGGAGCCATACCTGGCTACATGCTGGATGCCGAAGGCAATATCTACCAAACCACTATTCAGAGCTATTCTACGCTTGATATTTCTGTAACTGCACGAATCTGGAAAGAAAGATTCATCATAAGCACCGGAGCAAAAAACATACTAAACGTAAAGAATATCAATTACAATATTGCCGCTTCTACCACACACAGTTCTTCTAACAGTTCCATGAGTGTTGGCATGGGAGTAACCGGCTTCGTATCGCTAAAAATTAACCTTACCAATAATTTTAAGAATCATGAATAAAAACCGATTAAGCAAAAATTTATCATTCCTGCATTCAATAATCGGTATTGGAATTTTATCGGTATTGCCATTGCTCAGCTCTTGCGAAAAAGAAGAGCCGCTTTGGAAGTTGCCACCACCGGGCGAAGAAGAAATAGACCAAGTAGCTATGGGCGAAACATACACCACTACTGTATTCTACAAGTTCAAAACCCAAACCAAAATTGAACGAAGCATCAATCTCTTTCATCTTGCATTTGAATCCAATACCGAAGGATACAGAGTAAAGATGAACAACGGAAAAAATGTTCAAGTATTTAATACGCACAGCACTAATTTTTCCGAAACATTTTCAGTAAACAATAATACTGCATGGAGCTACGATGCGCCCAATGGCCATTTAGACTCTACTGCCATAGGTAATTGGTTAAGCAATACAGAAACAAGAGAATCAAAAAACGAAGTGTATATTATAGACTTAGGCGATGGTGCTTCGCCCAAGTACAAAAAGTTTCAACTATTACATGTAAGCGATTCTACCTACACCATTCAACACGCAAATACAGACAACAGCAACTTACAGCAGTGCACATTCAAAAAAGAAACCACTGCAACCTTCACCTACTTTGACTTTTTTTCTAACACCACCATAAACTACGAACCTTCGCCACTCGATTATGATATTGTATTCACCAAATACAAACATATTTTTAATGAAGATGGCGTAATTACACCCTACTCAGTAAATGGCGCACTGCTTAATCCTGTAAACACCTATGCAGCCAAAGGCAATGCCGGAGATTTCGCCTCCATATCGTACAACGATGCAGCACAACTCAACTATACAAATGCGGCTAACCTTATTGGCTATGGCTGGAAATATTACAACTTAGAAGAAAGCAAATACAGCGTACTCCCCAACTTGTTTGTAGTAAAAGATGCCGAAGGGGTGTTATGGAAACTAGAGTTTCTTGATTTCTATAACAACACAGGCTACAAAGGCTATCCCAAATTTAGATTTCAAAGACTGTAACGTATATGATGCAAGGAAAAAAAATACTATTAGTTGAAGATGAAGAAAGCATTGCCGATGCACTTAAAATAAACCTAGAAGAAGAAGGCTATGAAGTTACGCATGCCATAGACGGCCAAACGGCAATTGAATGTATAACTAAAGAACAATACAACATCTTGCTGCTCGATGTAATGCTGCCCGATAAAGATGGATACGAAGTTTGCAACTACTTTAGAAACCGCGATAAACTAACGCCTATTATTTTCTTATCGGCACTAAACGATGGCGAATCTAAAGTAAAAGGACTGCGAGCCGGAGCCGATGATTTTATTTGTAAACCCTTTAACCTCGATGAGCTGCTACTAAAAATAGAGCGTCTGTTATTTAAGGTAAATCCACGCACCAAAAACGATGTGGTTTACTTTGGCAATTGTTGGATAGACTTTACCGTGCGCGAAGCAAAAGGAGCCGATGGCAGTAAAATAAACATGAGCAAAATTGAACTCGACCTTGCCAAACTATTGATAGAAAATGAGAATAAACCCATGAAACGCGAGTACATCTACAAAAGCATTTGGGGCTACGATGACCGCAACCTGCCTAACTCTCGCACACTCGATAATTTTATTGTGTTCCTCAGAAAGTATTTTGAAAAAGATGCTGCGCATCCAAAACACTTCCTTGCAGTGCGCAGTATTGGCTATAAATTTCAGCGCTAAACCAAATGGTTAAAACAGTTTCCTTACATCAATAATTCCAACCGGGCAATGCTGCTTGGCGGTATTGTTTTCTTCGTACTCCCAGTCTTCTACATCCACCATGTAAATACCTTTTTTTGCGGCAGCGCCAACCAAAATAGCTCGTCCGTCTTTTTTAGAAACTATCCAACGCTTGGGTGCTGCCTCCACACATGCATTGCAGCCAATACATTTACTCCGGTACTGTATAACTTTATACATTACTACGCTTCAACTATTTTATAGAGTTTATCAGAAGGGCGCACTTTTTCTTTCACTTTAAAGGAAAACAAATCGCCTTTTCCTACCTGCTGCACAGCTTCATTGTTTACGCGCAATTCTTCTACGGTGGTTTCTACATAGCCGGTGGTAGGGCCGGTAATCATCACCTTATTTCCAATTTCAAGAAAATTGCTTTCTGCCCTAAATTCTCCAATTGCAGACTTTGCATAATACTTTACGCCCTTGCCAATATATACTTTCTTTTGCGTGGCTTTAGAGCCATATTCATTACTCCACTCGCCTATTTTTTTTCCTAAGTAATATCCATCCCAAAAGCCTCGATTATATACTGTTGCCAAGCGGTTGCGCCAGTCTTGAATTTTTCCTGCAGTGTAAGTACCTTCAAAATAAGCATCTATTGCTTCTCTATAACATTTAGTGGCAGTAAATACATAATCTGCCGAGCGCCCGCGTCCTTCAATTTTCATTACACTTACTCCGGCATCTATTACTTTATCTATAAAATCTATGGTACATAAATCTTTTGCCGACATTATGTACTCATTATCCACCTCAAATTCAATTCCTTCTTCTTTATCGGTAACTACATAACTTCTTCTGCAATTTTGTATGCAGGCTCCGCGGTTTGCCGATGCGTAATGTGAGTGTAAACTCATATAGCACTTACCGGAAATTGCCATGCAGAGTGCTCCGTGAACAAATATTTCAACCTCAATGAGTTTGCCTGCCGGCCCTGTGATATTCTTACGTTTAATGTTAGCACAAATATCTGCCACCTGTTTTAAACTTAACTCACGCGCGAGCACTACCACATCTGCAAATGCGCTGTAAAACTCAATTGTTTCTACATTAGATATATTGGCTTGTGTAGAAATATGCACCTCCATTCCTTCTTTGTGTGCCGCATGTATTGCTGCATGATCCGAAGCTATAATGGCAGAAATACCACTCTTTTTAGCTGCCTGTACAATACTTTTCATTAGCCTAATATCATGGTCGTAAAGTATAGTGTTTAGCGTAAGATAAGTTTTTACGTTATGATCCTTCCCTATTGCGGCAATTTTATCTAAATCATCTAACGTAAAATTATTAGTAGAGCGCGCACGCATGTTTAATTGCTCCACTCCAAAATATACCGCATTACAACCTGCCTTAATTGCAGCCATCATAGCTTCGTAAGAGCCTGCTGGCGCCATCAATTCTATCGGTCCTCTATTCTTGCCTTCCATAACTTTATACTTAAAAGCCGCAAATATAACCTCCACTTAGCGCCAAAATGCCGACATTCATCATGTTTTACACCCCATTTACTTCAATAATTTTAATTTATTGCAAAACTCAAAACATCGTATTTATGCATAACAACACTATAAATGCAGCCATTCAACTGGTTCCTTTGGCAAAGCGCAACGAGGCTTTTCTCACAATAGATAAAGCCATTGCTGCCATACAGCGCAGTGGATTATTGCATGAAGTTGGAGGGTTTGAAACAAACATAGAAGGCACCTACAACGATGTGATGAAACTGTTTAATGAAGTTTGTGAAGTGGCCAACCAAGGAGGAAATGAATTTTTAGTCTATCTGAAACTGCATGTTCATCCTCAAGAAAATTTATCGGCTGAAGAAAAGTTGAGGAAGTTTAAGTAACACACATTCAAAATTTAAAACATCCGAAATTGTGCTATACATTCGTTGAAAATATCCCTTATGTCTGCTTCGAATAATGTAACCTTTACACCCGCTGTGCATCGTGGCAAGGCGGTAATATTTATTCAGTTTCCCTACAATGCAAAATGGACGGCAGCAGTAAAAAAAATGCAAACTGCACAATGGAGCCAAAGCCGAAAGGCTTGGTACGTAGACGATAACCCTTACTTCAGAAACCGTTTTGGATTAACTTCCCAACATATTTCTAAAGAAGTATTGGTTAAAATACACGAAGTAAACCAAGCTGCATTGATAGAACTAGTAAATGCATTAGAAGTTAGAGCTTATAGCCCCAACACCATCAAAACATATAAAAATGAATTTGCACAACTACTCTATGCACTTAAAAGTTATCCGGTAAACGAATTGAGTGCCGAAAAGTTAAAGGCATATTTTTTGTATTGCCTACGAGAGTTAAAACATACCGAAAACCAGGTTCATAGTCGCTTTAATGCCATAAAATTTTACTTTGAAAAAGTATTGATGCGGGGAAAGTTATTTTTAGAAATTCCACGTCCGCAAAAGCCAAGTAAGCTACCCAAAGTAATCAACGCTGCCGACATAAAAAAGATGCTCAGCACCGTTACTAACATAAAGCACAACACCATGCTAAAACTATGCTATGGCATGGGTTTGCGGGTTTCGGAAATTGTAAACCTTAAAGTATCAGACATAGATAGCAAGCGCTTGCAAGTACTGGTAGAAAGAGCTAAAGGCAAAAAAGACCGCTATGTAAATCTACCTGAAAGCATATTAGACCAACTACGCGAATACTACAAGCAATACCGCCCAAAAACTTACTTATTCGAAGGGCAGTTCGGAGAAAAATACAGCACGCGAAGTGTGCAACTTATCTTTAAAACAGCCTTGCAAAAAGCCAAGATAAACAAGCCTGTGGGCATACACAGTTTAAGACACAGCTACGCCACTCACTTAATGGAAGCCGGAACTGATGTTTCTTTTATTCAAAAACTATTGGGGCACAACGATATTAAAACCACGCTTATTTATGCCCACGTGAGCAAAAAGGATTTAAATAAAATTAAAAGCCCCTTAGACAGTTTGTAAAGCAAATGCTTATGCAGCCAACTCCTCTTCGGCAGGTGCCAACTCAATTGGCTTATCTAATTCCACACGTAAGTTGTTTACAATAAACTCTTGGCGCTCCGGTGTGTTTTTACCCATGTAATACTCCAGCAAACCTTTTATGATTTTATCATCAGAAATAATTACGGGGCTTAGGCGCATTTCATCGCCAATAAAGCGCTCAAACTCTTCAGGCGAAATTTCTCCAAGACCTTTAAAGCGGGTTATTTCCGGTTTACCGCGCAACTTTTTAATGGCTGCTTGCTTTTCGGCTTCATCGTAGCAATAAAAAGTTTGCTGTTTATCGCGCACTCTAAATAGCGGTGTTTCTAAAATTTTTACGTGTCCGTTACGCACCATATCGGGAAAAAATTGCAAAAAGAACGTAAGCAACAACAAGCGAATATGCATACCATCCACATCGGCATCGGTGGCAATTATCACATTATTGTAACGCAAATCATCTATGGAATCTTCAATATTCAACGCGTGCTGGAGCAGGTTAAATTCCTCGTTTTCGTACACAATTTTTTTAGTAAGTCCATAGCAGTTTAAAGGCTTTCCGCGCAAGCTGAATACGGCTTGCACTTCCGGGTTTCGGCTTTTGGTAAGCGAGCCACTGGCACTATCGCCCTCTGTAATAAACAGAGATGAATTTATCCTCTCATCGCCTTTGGCATCATTAAAATGCACTTTGCAATCGCGCAGTTTTTTATTGTGGATATTGGCCTTTTTGGCACGCTCGTTTGCCAGTTTTTTTATTCCCGAGATTTCTTTGCGCTCTCTCTCGCTTTGTTGAATTCTTCTTAGCAGTGCATCGGCAGTTTCGGCATTTTTATGTAAGAAGTTATCTAATTCTTTTTTTACAAAATCGAGTACAAACTGCTTCATGGTGCGGTCATCGCCAATCAGCTTTTCGGTACCTAGCTTTGTCTTAGTTTGCGATTCAAATACAGGCTCCTGAATGCGAATAGATATAGCTCCGCAAATAGCCTCGCGAATATCTACCGTATCGAAATCGCGCTTATAGAAATCGCGTACCGTTTTTACAATTGCTTCTCTAAATGCACCTAAGTGTGTTCCACCTTGCACGGTGTACTGCCCATTCACAAAACTGTAATACTCTTCGCCATATTGGTTGGTGTGCGTGAGTGCAATTTCTATATCATCGCCAATAAGGTGAATAATGGGATAGCGCAAATTTTCGGGGTCCTTTTTTCGCGAAAGCAAATCGAACAAGCCGCGTTGTGAAATATACCTGTTGCCATTAAACACAAATGCCAATCCTGTGTTTAGGTAAGTATAGTTCTGCACCATGGTTTCTACATAACCGTGTAGAAAATGGAAATTCTTAAAAATAGTAGTATCGGGTATAAACTCTACTCCCGTTCCGTTGGCCTCTGTAGTTTTTTCGGGTTTGCCTTCGTGTTTTAAAACCCCGCGCTCAAACTCTGCCGTTTTCTTTTCGCCATCGCGCACGGCAAAAACTTTAAAGTACGAAGAAAGTGCATTTACAGCCTTAGTACCCACACCATTCAGCCCCACGCTTTTCTTAAATGCTTGCGAATCGTATTTGGCTCCCGTGTTCATTTTACTTACCACATCTACCAACTTACCCAATGGAATACCGCGTCCGTAATCGCGTACAGTTACTTTCTCTTTATTTACCTGTATTTCCACCTTTTTTCCATAGCCCATTTGGTATTCATCTATGCAGTTATCTACTACTTCTTTCAGCAAAATATAAATACCGTCATCGGCAGAAGAGCCGTCTCCCGTTTTTCCTATATACATACCTGGGCGAAGGCGTAAATGTTCAATCCAATCTAATGTTCTTATGTGCTCCTCACTGTAAGCTACCTCTTCGCGTACTTTTTCTTTAGCCATAATTTTCTTTGTAATGAATATACGAATGTAGCTGCTATGCAACTTTTAGCATTGCCAAACTTTCACTCGGTTTGTGGAAAAAATGATTTTTTTGTACAACGTTGCCGCTGTGCCAATGGCTTATGCCACTCTATTTCAAAAAAGAATTTACTGCCTGCAGCATGTTTTCTCCGCCCAATGAATTTTCTTGTTGGTGCCATTGCTGGCTTCCATACCTACCCGATGGATAACCTGCCGCAGCAAGCGAAAGCACTTTTACTGGCAACTGTAATTTATCTATAAGATGAAAACTTAAAGTTTCGCGCAAACCACCTTCGCCTCGGTGTTCTTCGATATAAATTATCTTTCCGGTGCGGTTAATGCTTTCTACCAAGCCATCTGGAACGGTAGTAACCGGAAACATACTAACGCACCAATAATCTAAATTGCCAAAGGCGTTTATCATGTTTTGAAGCACAGGGCCGGTACCAATTACGGTAGCTTTTTCACCCTGTTTTATATGTCGCCATTCGGCAAAAGGCGCAACGTCAAAATCGAATTTTGCCTGATAGTTTAATCGCAAGTAGTGAGGAGATGCATCTTGCATCATTTGCGCCACCGCTTGTGCCACATCGTCTGCCACCAAAGGAACCAGCACTTTCATATTGGGCAACATGCGCAGCGCACCAATATCTTCTAAGTTATGGTGAGTAGCGCCCATAATGCCATATCCATAACCGCCACCATTGCCAATAGCTTTTACAGGTAAATTATGAAGACAAACATCGTTGCGCAATTGCTCATACGGCCGCAGCGTAACAAAAGGCGCTATACTGTACACGATTGGAATAAAACCTTCGTGTGCTAAACCCGCAGCTACTGTTACCATGTTTTGCTCTGCAACACCTGCATTTACAAAGTGTTTACCGTAGTGCGCAATTACTTCTTCAAATGCCATATAACCCAAATCTCCGGTAATAAAAACGGCATTGGCATGTACATTTTTTGCTTGAATAACGGCACTGGCAAATTCTTTCCTCATGGTATATTACTTTGCTTTTTCGGTTTGGTAATGCAACTCTATTGCTTCATTAAGTTCGTTGAACATATTGTCTTTCATAGGTAAATAGTGGCTGTCTAGTTTATCTTCGAGTTGCTTCCAGCCTTTCCCTTTTATGGTATTGCAAATTACGGCAAGCGGCTGCTCGGTGTTTTCCCATGCAGTTTTTGCCATGTTGAGTGCATTAAAATCATGTCCATCAGTTGCTACCACATTAAAGCCAAATGCTTGTAATTTATCGGCAAGCGGCTCCAACTTCATTACGTCTTCGGTTCTTCCAAAACCTTGCAAGCGGTTTCTGTCTATTAACCAAACTACATTGGTGAGTTTGTGGTGGGCAATAAACAGCGCTGCTTCCCATGTGCTTCCTTCATTTATTTCGCCATCGCTGGTAATGCAAAAAACGCGTTTGCTGTTTTCTTTTAGTTGGGCTGCCAATCCTAAACCTGCAGCAATGCTTAAACCATGTCCCAAACTACCCGTAGCAAATGGAATCCGTTTAATCTTTCCTGCTGGCGGGTGAGCTGCCAAGTATGTATTGTCTTTATAGAAAGTAGCAATATCGCTTTCGCTTAGAATGCCTTCTTCTGCCAATACGCTGTATAATGAAGCCGCGGCATGGCCTTTAGACAACACTATTTCATCAGCATCATTCATCCATCCAAATCGAACAAAAGTAAGTATCTCTGCGCACGACAGCGAAGAACCTATGTGTCCGGCATGAGCAGCTTCGTACATTCTTAAAAAACGCTTTTTGATGTTCAGCGCTTTCAATAGCAAATTATGATGCACTTCTTTAGATAACATAAGCACAATGATAGAAAAACACTTTCTTAGCCGCTTAAAATTCTTATACCATTTTTAATTCTTTAATACATGTACACTATTCATTCAAGGCTTCAAAAAGAATTAGACGAAATTAAAGCAGCAGGCTTATTTAAAAACGAACGTATTATTTCTTCGCCACAAGCGGCTGTAATACAAGCGAACGGAAAAGAAGTTTTAAATTTTTGTGCCAATAACTATTTGGGATTAAGCTCGCACCCTGGCGTAATCGAAGCCGCCCACCGCGCTATTGATACACATGGCTACGGCATGAGCAGCGTACGCTTTATTTGTGGTACACAAGATATTCACAAAGAGCTGGAAACAAAGATTTCTGCATTTCTTGGAACGGAAGATACCATTTTATATGCCGCAGCATTTGATGCCAACGGAGGTGTTTTTGAACCGCTTTTTAACGAAGAAGATGCCATTATTTCCGATGAACTAAATCATGCTTCTATTATTGATGGAATCCGCCTTTGTAAAGCACAGCGTTTCCGCTATAAACACAATAGTATGGACGACCTTGAACAGCAATTGCTTGCCACACAGCATTTGCGCTCAAGAATTATTGTTACCGATGGCGTATTCAGCATGGATGGCACCATTGCACAGTTAGATAAAATTGTGGCTCTGGCAGAAAAATACAATGCTTTGATTATGGTAGATGAATGCCACGCTTCGGGCTTTATGGGCAAAACCGGCAGAGGTACGCACGAGCATTGCAATGTAATGGGTAAGATAGATATTATTACAGGTACACTCGGCAAAGCACTCGGAGGCGCAAGCGGAGGTTTTACTTCCGGCAAAAAAGAAATTATTGAAATTTTGCGTCAGCGCTCGCGTCCTTATTTATTTTCCAACACGCTTATGCCTGCTATTGTGGGCGCATCTATTGCCGTACTAAACATGCTGAGCCAAACTACTGCACTACGCGATAAATTAGAACAAAACACCTTGCTCTTTAGGAGCAAAATGGAGGCAGCAGGTTTTACCATTAAGCCGGGCACGCATCCAATTGTTCCTGTAATGCTTTTCGATGCCGTATTGGCACAGCAATTTGCTGCTAAACTTTTAAACGAAGGTATTTATGTAACAGGATTCTTTTATCCTGTAGTAGCCAAAGGGCAAGCCCGCATAAGAGTACAGCTAAGTGCCGCCCACGAAACAGCACACATTGAAAAAGCAGTAGCAGCATTTGTGAAAATAGGCTATGAATTAGGTGTACTTAAAGCCTAACCAAAGCCATGCCGCTATGAATACAAATTGCTTTTAAGCAAGTTCATTTTACACAAGCGGTGCTTTACGCTAACCGAAAGGCATCCCAAACCATACACCACACTACGCTTAAAGTTTATACTGGAAGCCTCTTTAAAATACTTGGTTGGGCAGGTTACTTCTCCAATTTCAAACCCTTTGTAAATAATCTGCGAAAGCATTTGATTATCAAACACAAAATCATCGGAATTAGCACTAATATTGATGGCACTTATTACTTCTTTAGAAAACGCCCTATAACCGGTGTGGTATTCGCTTAGTTTCTGCCCCAGCAAAACATTTTGGGTAAACGTAAGCATACGGTTAAAAACATATTTATACAATGGCATCCCTCCTTTTAAAGCACCATTTCCCAAAATGCGAGAACCCAACACTACGGGATACACATCGTTGCCAATAATACTAATCATGGCAACCAGCAACTTAGGCGTATATTGATAATCCGGATGCAACATTATTACAATATCGGCACCCAGCTCTAAGGCTTTGGCATAGCATGTTTTTTGATTGCCACCATACCCTTTGTTTTTATCGTGCCTAATTACATGGTGTACGCCCAATGCTTTTGCCACTTCCACGGTGTTGTCTTTGCTGGCATCATCTACCAACACCACTTCGTCCACAAACTCAAAAGGAATTTCGCTCCATGTTTGGGGAAGTGTTTGAGCAGCATTATATGCCGGCAACACCACTACTACTTTCTTATTGTTATACATTATTGGTAGAACTTAAACCTTTTGCTATTTGAAGTTTGATATTTTCGGGCGCGAAAATAACTATTGTGCGCATACTTCAACTTGCCAATAAAATGCCTTTCCCGCCAAAAGATGGCGGAGCTATGGGTATTCACATATTTACCGAAGGATTATTGCAAGCCGGGCATCAAGTAAAAGTAATTGCCGTAAACTCTCCAAAACTCTTTACTCCACTACATGAAATCAACCAAAGCTATAAAGAAAGTACGCAGTTTGAAGCAGTTGAAATAGACACCCGCATAAAACCATTAAAAGCACTGCTCAATTTATTTTCAAATCGCTCCTACAATGTTGAAAGATTTGATGCCCCTGCCATGCATCAAAAACTAAAAGAAGTATTGGCAACAAAATCTTTTGATATTATACAATTGGAAAGCGTATTTATGGCACCTTATATTGCCACCATAAAAAAATACAGCCTAGCCAAAATTGTATTGCGGGCACACAACATAGAACACAAGATTTGGGAACGCCTAGCCGCCAACGAAAAAAACATCCTAAAAAAATGGTATTTAGGTTTGCTCGCAAAGCGGCTAAAGCAGTACGAAATCAATATGCTGAACCAATACCACGGCATCACATATATTACAGCTACAGAAGGAATGCAAATTACCAATTTAGGTTGCCGCATCCCCACTTGCCATATTCCGTTTGCTATGCAGGTAAAAAACAAAATACCCATACTCGGAAAAGAAGAGAATGGAAGCGTATTTTCGTTGGCAGCTATGGATTGGCAACCCAATGTGGAAGGCATACAGTGGTTTTTAGATAATGTTTGGGCACTCGTTTTACAAAAAATTCCCACAGCAAAGTTTTACATAGCAGGCCGAAACATGAATGCTCATTGGCTTCAAAAAAAGTATCCACAAGTTGAAATGGTGGGCGAAGTAAAAGATGCCAATGCATTTATTACAGAAAAAAGCGTAATGGTAGTGCCACTTTTTTCAGGTGGTGGCGTGCGCGTAAAAATTATTGAAGGCTTTGCCATGCAAAAGGCCATTGTGGCTACTGCCATTGGAGCCGAAGGCATCGAATATAAAAACAATGTTCACCTGCTCGAAGCCAATAACAGCACCGCCTTTGCAGAACAAGTAATTACACTTTTGCAAAACGAAAACCAACGCAACACCATAGCACAAAACGGAAGAAAACTAGCAGAGCAACTGTACGATATTGGCAGTGTAATAACAAAGCTCACCCACTTTTACCAAACACTATTAGAGGAAAAGAAATGAAGATATTGTTTATTACCTCCCGCTTTCCGTTTCCACTCGAAAAAGGCGATAAACTACGCGCCTTCAACTTTATTAAATGTTTAAGCCAACAACACGAAATACATCTCTTTGCCATTACCGAAAATAAACCTTCGCCCCAAGATTTACAGCAACTGCAACCATATTGCAGCAGCATTACAACCGTGGCGCTTTCCAAACCGCAAATTGTATGGAACCTATTTAAAGCCTGCTTTACCCAATTACCTTTTCAAGTTTCGTACTTTACCTTTGGAAAGGCACAAGCACAGCTACGTTCGCTACAGCAAAAAATACAGGCCGATGCCGCTTTTTTTCACCTGATACGAACCGCAGAATTAACCGATAGTATTGGCAATATTCCTGCTGCCATAGATTATATGGATACTTTTTCGGTTGGTATAAAAAGAAGAATAGCATCCGAAAGCATACTCACCAAATGGCTTTGGAAATGGGAATACCACAAACTTCTTCAATACGAAACTGCCGTATTCAGCCGCTTTCGGGCACACACCATTATATCGGAGCAAGATCGCAGTTTTTTACCCATCATACAAAAAGAAAACATTACAGTTATTCCAAATGGAGTAACCACACATCCACTGCAAACTTCAAGCAAAAAATACCAAATTATTTTTGCGGGCAACATGAACTACCCACCCAACATAGAGGCCGTAAACTTCCTAGTAAAAAAAATAATGCCGCTGGTTTGGCAAAAAATTCCCGCTGCAAAGGTAGTTATTGCAGGCGCAGAGCCGGCTACAGCAGTTCAAAAATTGGCAAACCCCAAAGTAGAAGTAACCGGCTGGGTAAACAATATTCAGGAATACTTCTTGGCATCCCAAATGCTTGTAGCGCCTATGCTTACCAGTATTGGGCTTCAAAACAAATTATTGGAAGCCATGGCATTGGGCATACCCTGTGTAACCTCCGGCTTAGCCAACAATGCACTACAGGCAACACCCGGCAAGCAAATCTTAGTAGCCAACGATGCCGAAACATTTGCTGCACATATCGTTAATCTCTTAGAAAATAAAGAATTAGAACATACAATTTCAAATGAAGCATATAGGTTTGTGCTCGAAAACTATTCTTGGAAAAAAGTAGCACATTCGCTCAATAAACTATTGGAAGTATTGAAAAAACAATAACAATGAGTACCAACAACAAAATAAAACTAGATACCATTCCCGCAGCTATCGAAGAAATAAAAAAAGGCAAAGTAATTATTGTAGTAGATGATGAAGATCGCGAAAACGAAGGCGATTTTGTGGCAGCTGCCCGAAGCATCACACCCGAAATTATCAACTTTATGGCCACCCACGGGCGCGGCTTAATTTGCATGCCCATGACCGGAAAACGCTGCGAGGAACTCGACCTTAAACTAATGGTGGGCGAAAACACCTCTGTAAACGAAACCGCCTTTACTGTTTCGGTAGATTTAATTGGGCACGGCTGCACCACCGGCATTTCGGCACACGACCGCGCCAAAACAGTACAAGCTCTCATAAACCCAAAAACCAAACCCGAAGAATTTGCCAAACCCGGGCATATTTTTCCACTCCGCGCCAAAGAAGGCGGTGTATTGCGCAGAGCAGGGCACACAGAAGCAACCGTAGATTTAGCGCAACTGGCAGGATTTGAACCCGCTGGAGTTTTGGTTGAAATTATGAATGCCGATGGATCCATGGCTCGCCTGCCCGACCTTATTAAAATTGCAAAAAAGTTTAAGCTCAAAATTATTTCAATTAAAGACCTTATTGAATATAAAATGAAAACCGAGCGGCTTATTAACCGCGAAGTAGAAGTAGATTTGCCAACCAAACACGGCAACTTTAAAGTAAGGGCCTACTCCCAACCCGGAGCACCGGAACCGCACCTTGCCATCATAAAAGGAACATGGAAACCCAACGAACCTGTTTTGGTACGTGTACACTCCTCTTGCCTAACGGGCGACTTATTAGGCTCTATGCGCTGCGATTGCGGAGCACAGCTAGCCCAATCGCTCGAAATGATTGAAAAAGCAGGAAAAGGCGTAGTACTGTATATGCAGCAAGAAGGCAGAGGAATTGGACTGCTCAACAAACTAAAAGCCTATAAACTACAAGAGCAAGGCATGGATACTTACCAAGCCAACCTATCGCTCGGCTTACCAATGGATGCACGCGATTATGGCGTGGGCGCACAAATTCTAAACGACCTCGGCATTAGTAAAATGCGCCTAATGAGTAACAACCCAACCAAGCGCGTTGGCCTAATTGGCTATGGCTTAGAAATTGTAGAAAATATACCGTTAGAAATACAGTGCAATGCTTACAACCAAAAATATTTAGAAGCAAAACGCGATAAAATGGGGCACGAAATTTTAGGAAAAAAGAAAAGTGTAACGCCTAAAAAATCGGTAGCAAAAGGCAAGAAAAAATAAATTGTATGGAAATAAAAACCGCTGAATATGTAGGCAGTTTTGTGCAGTTGGCGCAATGCCCCCAAACACGCCAACCTGAATTTGCATTCATAGGTAGATCTAACGTAGGCAAAAGTTCGCTGGTAAACTACTTGTGTGGCAGAAAAGCGCTGGCAAAAGTGAGCGTTACTCCGGGCAAAACACAAACCCTAAATTACTTCAACATAAACCAACATTGGTTTTTGGTAGATTTACCGGGCTATGGCTATGCCAAAACATCTAGAACCACACGCGCCCAATGGAGCGATATGATTCGAAATTTTGTTTTAAAACGCGAAACACTTCAATACGTTTTTATACTTATTGACTCTAGAATTGCACCACAAAAAATAGATGTAGAATTTATCAATTGGATGGGAGAAAAAGGCATACCTTTTTGCATTGCCTTTACCAAGGCCGATAAGCTTTCTTCACCCGATACGCAATCCAACATTGCTTCTTTCAAAAATAAATTGCTCGAAAGTTGGGAAGAACTACCGCCCATGTTTGTTACCTCATCCGAAAAAAAAACAGGTAAAGAACCCATTTTAAATTTCATTCATGAA
The DNA here is from genome assembly GCA_019638515.1 of Chitinophagales bacterium. Taxonomy (NCBI): domain Bacteria; kingdom Pseudomonadati; phylum Bacteroidota; class Chitinophagia; order Chitinophagales; species Chitinophagales bacterium. Next base: position 129,180 of record JAHBTS010000007.1, read on the forward strand.
GCGCTGAACCTTCGGTAATTTTATTTAAGTTTTTATTTTCATAGCGCATGAAAATATTGATACACAAACTTATTTCACTCCTTGCGCTTTTTATTACTGCACTACCGGCAGTTCGTGCACAATTCTCAAAAGATTCTTTTAACCTTAAAGAAGTAGTAGTAACCGGAACATTAAAAGAACTCCGCAGAGAAGACTTTGCCATTCCGGTAGAAATTTACACGCAAGAATACTTTCAATCTCAAAACGTATTCAACCTGCAAGATGCCATTAGGTTTATCAGCGGTTTGCAAGCCAATATTGACGGTTGTATAGATGGCGCTGCCGATATTGAAATTAATGGATTAGAAGGCACCTATGCACTCGTGTTGTTAGACGGAGCGCCCATTACAGGTGGCACAGGAAATCTCTATGGCTTAATGGGTATTCCATTAAGTATTATTGATAGAATTGAAGTTATTAAAGGTCCCGCAAGCACCTTGTATGGCACCGAAGCGGTGGCAGGCGTGGTAAACGTAATTACCAAAAGCCCCGAACACAGCAATAAGGTTTCTATAGACAGCCGCCTTACTTCATACCTTGAAACTGGTGTGGACGCAAGCGTTACCTTCAAAGAAGGAAAAGCAAACGGACTTTTGGGCGTAAGCTATTTTGGCATGAATAAGAAGTGGGATTTCAACAAAGATAACTTTACCGATATTCCGCTGCAAAACCGTTTGGCATTCATAAATAAATGGACATTTAGAAACCGTGTAAACAAACAATCCAGCATTCTGGCACGCTACATTTGGGACGATAGAACCGGAGGACAATTACCATACAACAAAACTTGGCGCGGCAGCGACACCATTTATGGCGAAGCCGTGCGCACCAATAGGTTTGAGCTGGTTGGAAATTTTTTGCTTCCCATTGCAAAAGCCAACGTGAGCTTGATGCTTGGCTTTAGCCACCACCATGCCGATGCCGCTTATGGCACCAACCTATTTAGGCACAACGAGCAAAACGGCTACCTTCAACTCATTTACGACAATAAAATAACCAAGAAAAGCGATTTCTTAATTGGCATTGCATACCGCTTCAACCGATACGATGACAACCTTGTAACCACTGCCGATACTGCCAACGGGAAATACATCAACCATCCTATAATCAACCACTATCCTGCCATTTTTATTCAAGACATGATTCACGTAAACGAAAACCACGAAATTTTGGCAGGTTTGCGATTAGAATACAACACACTCTTTACTGGCGTGGCGTTTGCTCCCCGTTTCGATTACAAATGGATGAGCACCAACAAAAAAAATGAATTGCGCCTCGGCATCGAAAGCGGCTACCGAACACCCAATGCTTTTATTGACAATAAATATGCCTTTACCAGCGGCAGAAAAATTGTTTTAGATGAGAAATTGAAAACCGAAACCTGTTATGGTTTTCATACCGATTATATCCGAAAATTTAAAACCGAGAAACTAACCATATTCTGGGAATCGCGCCTGTATTTCAACTTCCTTTTTAATATGGTTGAATTAGAAATTGATTATGCCGAAAACACCATTACCTATGAAAACGAAAATTCTTACGGATTAAATGCAGGATTCAACACTATGGTAGAAATGAGTTTTGAAAAACCCGTAAAGCTTCAATTAGGAATTAACCTTTTAGGAAATTTTGAATTGGAAAAAGAAGAAGGAGAAGATGAAATTGAATTAGAGCCGCTTATCAACTCCCCCATTTTAAATGCTACATTTGGATTGCAGTATCATTTTAAACGAGCAGGTGTAAAATTAGACTGGAGCGGCTATGTAAACTCACCCATGCGCATGGCAATACAAGACAACGATCCGCGGGGCGAATACTCACCGTGGTACACCATACAAAATATTCAGTGCAGCAAACAATTTGCCAAAGGGTTTGAACTATTGTTTGGAATACAAAACATATTCAACACACGCCCACCCCAACCAATTTTGCGCCCTTTCGATCCATTCAACAAAAGCACTACCCAAAACGGCTTAGTATTTGATGCTACCTATAACTACGCACCCAACCAAGGTGCACGCGGTTTTGTGGGCATTCGCTTTAATTATTAAACAATACGCCCTTCGCATTACAACTATTTTTTACCCACTCTTCCTTCTTCGCACATTTGCTATCCCGTATAAATTCTACTTTGCGGAGAAACAAGAGTTCGTATATTTGAGAGTTAGGCGTCAGCTAAGACAGACAGAGTAAACAAAATGAAAATAGAGAATTTAAAACCATTTGAAGGACAACATTGCGAAACAACAGCGACAGGAACCTTGTTGCGACAGCTTGACATTGAACTTTCTGAACCAATGCTTTTTGGACTTGGACAAGGACTCGGATTTATTTTTTGGAATATGAAAACAATGGACTTTCCTTTCATTGGCGGACGCATTAAAACCGATTTACTGACACTGAACATTGCGAATAACCTAAACCTTGAATTGACAATTAAAGAAACTTCTTCAACTCAAAAGGCTTGGGAAAATGTAAAACAACTTCTTGACAACGGAAAAGTAGTAGGACTTAAATTGGACTGTTATCATTTAGAATATTTTTCAAACCCATTTCATTTTGCAGGACACTATGCAGCAATTTATGGCTACGACAACGAAACTGCATTTTTGATAGACACGAAACAACAAGGCGGACAAGTTAAAACAAGTTTGAAAAGTTTAGCATTAGCACGAAACGAAAAAGGACCAATGTCCTCAAAAAACTTGTTTTACACACTAAAAAAGACAGACAAAAAGTATGAATTAAAAAAGGCTATTGTTACAGCAATTCGGAACAATGCGACTGATTATATAAATCCGCCAATCAACAATATTGGTTATAAAGGAATTTTAAAAACAAGTAAAGAAATTCTAAAATGGTTCGACACAAGTAAAGACATTAAAAGCGAATTTGAAGCAAGTGCAATGATTATGGAGAGAGCAGGCACAGGCGGTGCATTATTTAGAAATTTGTATAGAGATTTTTTAAAAGAGAGCTACGACATTTTAAAACTCGATAAACTTAAACAAGCACCCACGGAATTTATTGAAATTGCAAACTTGTGGACAGAAATTTCAAATCTGTTTTTACAAGTGAGCAAGACCAAAGACAGAAAATATATCGAACAGGCTTCGGACATTTTAAAACGACTTTCAATAATAGAAAAAAATGCAATGGAGAAGTTGGCGGAAATATAGCCGAACGCCTAACACGGGTTTGGCAAAAGTGGCGGTTCAGTGTTCCGCAGACACATTTGTGGTTAATCAGAGTTTGTTTCTCCGCATCAACATTTGTGGTGAAAATCGCCACCTTCGCCAAGCCCGAAAACGTTAGGCGTAATTTTAAAACGTGCCGACAGTAACAAGACAAAAAAAGAATATGATAACAATCGACAACTATTTAGACAGCCATTACATACACCGAAGCAACTGGTTGAGAGCTGCTGTTCTTGGTGCAAATGACGGAATAATTTCTATTTCCAGTCTTGCCATTGGAATTGCGGCTGCAAGTTCGACAAGAGAACCTATTGTATTGGCAACAGTCGCAGGACTTGTTGCGGGTGCTTTATCTATGGCGGCAGGCGAGTATGTTTCGGTAAGTTCGCAAACCGACACTGAAAAGGCAGACATTGAAAGAGAGATTAAGGAACTAAAAGAAATGCCAGAAGAAGAACTTAATATTTTGGCTCAAATCTATGAGAAACGTGGACTAAAAAAAGAAACCGCAAGACAAGTGGCAATTGAATTGACAGAAAAAGACGCTTTGGCAACACACATTAGAGATGAATTAGGCATCAACGAAATAAGTCAAGCAAATCCAATACAAGCGGCTTTAGCATCAGGAGCATCTTTTACAGTTGGTGGCGTATTGCCGCTTTTAGTTGTTCTTTTTGCACCAGTGAAAGGAATGGAATATTGGTTATATGGCTTCACGATAATTTTTCTCGTTATTTTAGGAGCGACATCTGCAAAAACAGGTGGTTCAAGCATTAAAAAAGCTATCTTGCGAATTACCATTTGGGGAACAATTGCAATGGTACTTTCTGCGTTAGTTGGTTACCTTTTTGGAGTAAATATTTAATTTTTAAAAAACATAATAATATGAACGGAGCACATTGGCATTTAGTGGTAAATCATTTACCAATCATTTTCCCTATTGTTGGGGTAATCGTAATGATTACAGGTCTTATTTCAAAATCAGAAGCTGTAAAACGAACGGCATTTATGATTTTTGTTTTCGGTGCATTAGCCGCAATAGCAGCTATGAATACAGGAGAAGGAGCAGAAGAAGTAGTAGAAAATATAAATGGAGTTTCGGAAAACTTCATAGAAAGCCACGAAGAAGCAGCAGAAACATTCGCTATTCTATCTTATATACTAGGTGGCATTTCTTTGCTTGGACTTTGGGCGAGTTTTAAACAAAAATCTTTTTCTTCAATAATTTCAATTGCAACATTGATTTTTGCATTTGTGGTATTATTCTTTGCTAAACAGACAGGTACAACTGGCGGTGAAATTAGACACACAGAAATTCGAAGCGGCAATAATATTCCAGCATCAGAAAACAAAAACGCTGAAGAAGACCAAGACGATTAGGATGATAAAGACAGAAAAAGAAGGGCTACTTCAACTATTAAAAATTGCAACACCGTTTATTTTAATTACAACGGTTTACACAATTCTTGTTCTTGGACTTGAAGAGTATTTCGGTGACCACATTTACAAGATATCTGGACAAATTGGTTCTGTATTTGGACTTGCGGTCGCTTTTTTCTTGGGTTTCAGAATGAATTCGGCTTATGACAGATGGTGGGAAGCAAGAAAAATATTTGGTGAATTGACTAACAATACACGAAGTTTTGTTGCTAAAATTTATGCCTATTATGGCAATGAAGAGAATTTTAAAGATACAACAAAAACCGATTTTAAAGTTGAAGCCCTCAAATTAATTGAATTGAGCATTTTATACATTCGTCAATTAAAAAATGAAATGCACCATAATTTCAAGCCAACTTTTAATGAGCAAACAATTGCAATTCTAAACGAGTTTAAAATAAATACCGAAAACAAAATCTCAAACGAAATATTGGTTGCAATCACAAAGCGTATTGAAGACAATTTTACTTCAAAAGCAAATATTGAAAAAGGAGATTTAATGCAACACATAAATCGGTTTTACGACATTCAAGGAAAAGCTGAAAGAATAAAAAATACGCCTTTTTTGATGATTTACAGTGCATTTACCAAAATAATTGTAAGCTTCTATGTCATACTTATTCCATTATTTATTGGTGACATTGACTTGGGTGGCGAAGAAAGTGGCTTTGAGTTTTTAGCTATTCCAATTATGGTTATTATAAGCACAGCATTTTTGACAATAAACAAACTCGCAAACTTGTATGGAGAACCATTTTCGGAAAACAAAACATCTGTAACCATTGACGACATTTGTAAGACAATAGAACAGAATTGTAATGAAGTATGCGACAAGCTGAAATAAAAACTACGCCTAACACGGGTTTGGCAAAAGTGGCGGTTCAGTGCTCCGCAGACACATTTGTGGTTAATCAAAGTTTGGTTCTCCGCA
>JAHBTS010000008.1 GCA_019638515.1 Chitinophagales bacterium
GTTCAGTGCTTTGAAAAAGCAGGCAAAAGAAGGTTGATATAGTTTAGTGCAGAAATTGGTTAGTAAATAGAGACGCGTTTTAGCAATGGGTTAGTGTTTTATTGCTGAATGGAAGTGAAGTAATAAACTTAACTTATAGACTGGGGTGGATACTTGTTTAAAACAGTAAATGCTTGGCAACAAGAGTAGTTTGTATTTGCAGTTAGTTTACAGAAAACAAAAAAGGTTAGCAAGCGCAATGCCAGCTAACCTTTTATTGAATTTTTATTAAGTACTTCGCTATTTTGTATAGCAAATTTTTCGTGTACCTTTTCTAAAAACAGGCCCCTTAGGTTTTCCGGTAAGGTTTTGGTCAATAGAAGTGTAAAGCCAGCAATCATCAATTACAATGGTAGAGCCATCGGTGCCTTTTACTTCTGCAATTACAATTTTTAAATCGCTTTTAGTTGCTTTTTCTAATAACACATTTATGGGAGTTTGAGCTGCAATTATGGTTTTTCCATTGGCAACCACATCTTTTTCAATTACAAACAAACCCATACCACCTTCGGATTTCAACACCTTTTCATTAAAATCTTTTGAAGCAACCATGCTTACAAGCGTTTTGGAGGGAACAGATTGTGCAAAGGATACAGATGCAAACGCAATAGCTGAAAGAGTGATAAATGTTTTCATTGTCAATTTATTTTTTTCAAATTTAAAAAAATAAAAAAGCCGTCTCAAAACTTTGAAACGGCTTTTTTTTATTAGCAATAAATTATTTGCCTTTTTTAGGAGCAGTACCAGATGTTCCGAATAAGAATACAGTAGTGTTTGAAGCACCTCCTGAAATTGTATTTTGGAGTGCATATTCAGTTCCAGAAACAAGTGGTGTAACCGGACGGAATTTGTAAACACCCGGTTCAACTTTTTCATATTCCAATTTTATATCATCGCGTTTTACAGATTTACCTTTAGCACCAAAAGCTCCGGCAATTGCTGCAGCAGACTGTGCTAATTCTAATTCGCGCGATTTTTTTGCAGGAATAACTTTGGTTAGGTTCCAAGCTGTTTCCGGATCGGTATCGGCATCCGGTAATTTTACAATAAATGATGCTTCAGATGGGTCAATTACTACCGGAGATTTTTCGCCCAAAATGTTTACGAAAGTAACTACTGATGCACCGTAAGAAAATCCTTTTGTTTTACTCTTTACTTCGGCAACTTGCTTTTCAAGTTTTGCTAAACTGCCATCCGCTTTTAAAAGCATGGGTACATTCTTAAATTCAGGGATTTGTGTAGCTTGGCTAAAGCCAATGGTTGCAAGCATCATGAATGATGCAAAAATTGCTGTTACTTTTTTCATGTTTTTTAAATTTTATACTTCAAAAGAGTAAAAAAAAAATGAAAGGTTTAACTTGAGAGTAAGAATATTGAAAAATTGGAGTATTTTTTAAAACAAAAAAAGGGTCGCGATGTGGCGACCCTCCTCTGACTATGGACACTTTGTTTGGTGACAAAAAATGGGGAATTGGGATAAGTGGTTGGGTATAGTGGTTAGTGGTAAAGCATTTTAGTTAGAAGCGAGGGCTACGCTAGGGAAAGTACGCGTAACTCCGTCTTTAGAAACTGTTTTAACTCTGTAGTAAGAATCGATGTTGTTAGGCAAAGGATATTTATCTGCACGGAACACGTAGTTACCGTCTTCGATTTCGGCACCTTCGGTTTGTATGTATTTTACTTGGCTGAAGAATTCGCCACCGTTGCCGCTTCGTTCAATAATAATATGGTCGTATTGCGCCATATCTTGGGCAAGGATGTGCAAAGTAACTTCGCTTTTGCTGCGTTCAATTTCGAGTGCTACATCGGCATTTGGATCTTTAAAGGCATGCTTTTGCCCCGGATTTGCTGCGAAAGAATATGAGAAGGTTCCTATTACTGCTAAAGTGGTGATTATGTTTTTCATAGGACTTTGAATTTAATTGGTTCTGCCTTCTATTACGGCAACTTTTACCAAAAGGTTTCACCTTATTCAAACTTTTTTTTGTGAGTATAAAGGCAATTAGTTCTTTCGCAGCGCAAAAACATATTCATGAAGGCTCTTGAAACTTTACTTACAGAAATTTCTGATGGCATTTTAACCATTACCATCAATCGCGAAACAAAATTAAATGCACTCAACAAATTGCTGGTACATGAGTTGGGAGAGGCAATAGACATGCTCTATAATAATGAAGAAATAAAGGCATGCATTATTACCGGAAAAGGAAGTAAAGCTTTTGCAGCCGGTGCCGATATTGCAGAATTTAAAGGCATGACCAAGCAGGAGGGTATTGCTTTGGCTCAAAAGGGACACGAAGTTTTTAACAAGATTGAACTTTCGCCTAAGCCAATAATTGCAGCCGTAAACGGTTTTGCATTGGGAGGCGGGTGCGAATTAGCCATGGCTTGCCATATTCGTATAGCAAGTGAAAATGCCAAGTTTGGACAACCTGAGGTAAACCTCGGTATCATTCCCGGTTATGGAGGTACGCAACGTTTGGTGCAGCTAATTGGCAAGGGAAAAGCATTTGAATTGCTAATGACAGGCGATACCATTGATGCCACATGCGCAGAGCGATTGGGTTTGGTAAATGATGTGGTGCAGACGGTGGAGTTATTAGAAGTTTGCAAAGCTATGTTGCAGAAAATAAATACTAAAGCACCATTTGCTATTTCTAAAGTAATTGAGTGTGTGCACGCCCATTTTAAAGATGGTATTGACGGCTTCGATACAGAAATAGAACTCTTTAGCGATTGTGTGGCTACCGAAGATTTTAAAGAAGGCACCAATGCCTTTTTGGAGAAAAGAAAGGCTGCATTTCAAGGAAAATAATCAAGTTTACTATTCAATATAAAAAGCATGTTACTTACGGTTTACAAATCAAAAATCCATCGCGCTACTGTTACACAAGCAGATTTGAATTATATTGGTTCTATTACCATTGATGAAAATTTAATGGAGGCCGCCAATATTTTTGAACACGAACGTGTACAGATTGTAAATGTAAACAATGGTGAGCGACTCGAAACCTATGTTATTAAAGGCGAACGGGGCAGCGGTGTAATTTGTTTAAACGGGCCGGCTGCACGCAAAGTAGCAGTAGGCGATATTATTATCATTATTTCGTACTGCATGGTAAACATGGAGGAGTATAAAACCCATGAACCTAGAACAGTACACGTAAATGCTGCTAACCAATTAACGCCTTAATGAATAAAGCTGTTGCCAACATCCTTAAGTTCTTGCTATCACTCGGCTTTGGAGTCTTGCTGGTGTGGTTGGCTCTTAAAAATTTATCGCAGGATGATGTGGCTAAAATGAAAGATGCTTTTGCCCGCACAAACTATACTTGGCTTATTCCTGGTGTTGCCATAGGTGTGGTAAGCAATATTTTTAGAGCATATCGTTGGCGGCTATTGCTTAGTGCAATAGGCTACACTCCGGGAATTGCCAATACTATTTATGCTGTAATGGTAATGTATTTGGGCAATTTGGCATTTCCACGCCTAGGTGAGGTTTCGCGGTGTGCATTGCTTGCCCGCTACGAAAATATACCTATTCAAAAATCAATAGGCACCATGATAACAGAGCGTATTGTAGATGTTATTTGTATGCTGCTTATTGGCTTGTATCTCTTTATTGCAGATTACGATGTGCTGGCAGGCTTTTTTGAGCAAGCTATTTTAAACGGTAAATCGCAAGGTAGTTCTTCGGCAATAAAATGGATAGTGCTGGCAGTAGGCGCTTTGCTGGCATTGGGTACATGGTTCTTATTAAAACGGTTTCGCCATAATGCCTTTGTTAGCTCGGTGTTAGAAAAAGTTGAGGGCTTGCTTGAAGGTGCCAAGAGCGTATTCAAGTTGAAGAATGTATGGCTGTTTATTTTTCACAGTATAATGGTTTGGCTGTGTTACACACTTATGGTATATGTGTGCTATCAGGCATTAAGCGAAACCGCTACTGCTAATTTCAACTCGGCACTTGCCATTGTATTTTTTGGTGGTGTGGCATTTATTGCTACTCAAGGAGGCATTGGCTCATATCCGTTGGCGGTGCAGGCTGTACTGTCTTTGTATGGTATTGCCGGAGTGGTTGGTTACGCCTTTGGCTGGATAGTTTGGGGTGTGCAAACGCTGCTTGTAATTGTGGTAGGTTTACTTTCGTTGGTATTAATTTCAGTATCAAATAAGGCAAACACTAAAGCGTGAGCAGCAATTCAAAAATTTTGAGTGAAGCCCAACTTCTGCAGCAAGTAAAGCAATGGAAAGCAGCAGGCGAAAAAATTGTTTTTACGAATGGTTGTTTTGATGTGTTTCACTATGGACATTTACAGTTGCTATTTGCTGCAAAGCAGTGGGGCAGCAAATTGCTGGTAGCGCTTAACAGCGATGTTTCTGTGAGATTATTGAAAGGAGAAGACAGGCCAATTAACAGTGAGCAGCATAGAGCGGCATTGCTGGCTGCATTAACTGTGGTGGATGCGGTAGTGCTATTTTCAGAGGAAACTCCGGAAATACTTATTCAAAAGGTAATTCCTGATGTGTTAGTGAAAGGTGGTGACTACAAGCCATCGCAAATAATCGGTGCCGATACGGTAATAAAGCATGGCGGTGAGGTAAAAATTGTGCCGTTGGAAGAAGGTTTTTCTTCCAGTAAAATTTTAACGTTGCTGAAACGTAATTAAGTTATGCAAAATAAGAATGTAGTTGTTACCGGAGGCAATGCAGGCATTGGCTTGGCAACCAGTATGGCATTGGCAAAGCAAGGCGCCAATATTTTTTTAGTAAGTAGAAATAAGGATAAAGCTGCCGATGCTGTTGAAGCAATAAAGCAAGCCACAGGTAATGGCAATATACAGTACCTTATTGCAGACTTGAGCGTGCAACAGTCTATTCGCGAGTTAAATAAAGAACTACGCAATAGGTTAGCATCTATTGATGTGCTTATCAATAACGCAGGAGGCGTTTTCCCGCAATTCAGTAAAAGTGCCGATGGTTTGGAAATGACAATTGCTACCAATCATTTCTCGTATTTCTTGCTTACCAATTTACTGTTGGATTTAGTGCAGCAATCGCCTTCGGGAAGAATTGTAAATGTGGCATCGCGGGCACACGTTAATGCTTCGATAGATATAGAATCGTTTACGCAGGATAAAGGTTATTTTATTTTTAAAGCCTATGGGCAAAGTAAGTTGGCCAATGTGTTGTTTACGGCAGAGTTGGCACGTAGGCTGGGTGACTCGCATGTAACGGTAAATAGCTTACATCCCGGATTGGTGAAAACAGACATCGGCAATAAAAAAACAAATTGGTATTCTACCTTGGCATGGACTTTATACTCGCGCATTGGAGGGTTGAGTATAGAAGATGGTGCGGCAACATCTATTTATTTGGCAAGCTCAAAGGATGTGGCAGGTATTACAGGTAAGTATTTTGCCAAATGTAAGGCTACCACACCTTCGGCATTGGCTCAGGATGTAGCATTGCAAAAAGAGCTATGGCGTATTAGCGAGCAATATTGTCCTTTAGTTTAACTTTTTTGGGCACTTAATCTTTCTTCTAAATTTTTTATGCTAACTCCCTGCTTTGCAGGAATGTGCGCCATTGCATATTCGGTGAGTGCTGTAATGGTGAGCGATGGATTTACGCCTAAATTACATGGCATAATAGAGCCATCGAGCACATAAAAATTAGAATAACCATGTACTTTGAAATAATCATCAACTACACCCTCTGCTGCAGTTTCTCCCATGGGGCAGCCACCAAGAATATGAGCCGTAGAAGCTAAACCAAGCGTAACTTCTGTAAGTGCATTCATGGGAGTGCCATTTACTTTGGCAGCATAGCGGTACAAGGCTTCTTGCCCAATTGGAATATACGTGGGCACGCTTTGGTTAGAATCATTTACCATAGAAATGCTACTGCCCCAAAATCTACGTTTTAAACGTATGCGCATAGAATTTTCGAGCGTTTGCATGATAAGAAATATTACGCTGTTGGTAGCCGGAGCTTTTGTGAAGAATAGCTTGGCGTAAGAAATTGGATTTTTAATGATTTGTCCAATCATTTTAGCTGTGCGTACAGCAGGCGATCCATCGCCTACTGCCAGTGTGCCTAAGTGTACCATAGCTCCGCTGCCATCGCCAAATTTGCAGATTTCTATTTGTGTGTTTTCATCGGGCGAAAACACGCGCGAAATGGCAAGCCCGTTATTCAGTTTTATATTGGCTCCGCCCACACCGCTCAGCATTTCGCTATTGGTTAGAATATTTTCGCCTAATTTATCCGATAAGTTGGGTAGTGTTTTGTATAAGTGTTTTTGTTTGAGTAGTAAATCCATAGTGCCCAATACTCCTCCGCTTACAATCAAACCTTTACTTTTAAATATAATTTTCTTTTTGCCCAACCATTTGGTAGAAGATTCTGTATGAATGTGGTATTCATCTTGCAGGTATTCTATTTTAGTTACTTGTGTTTCGGCTAAGATGGTGGCGCCAAATTCATGTTCTGCCAGCCAAAGATAATTTTTGTCTAGCGTGTTTTTGGCGTTGTGGCGGCAGCCGGTCATGCAAGCTGCGCATTCAATACAGCCTTTGCGTAAAGGGCCTAAGCCATTAAAGTACGGATCGCTTTCTTTATCGGTATCGCCAAGGTAAACACCTACGCCATCTACACTTTTATAGGTATTGCTATAGCCCATTTCTTGTGCTACTGCTCTTAATACATCATCTTCCGGATTGTCTTTTTTGTATTGGGTAGTACCCAACATGAACTTTGCTTTTTCATAGTAGGGTGCAAGTGTGCTTTTCCAGTCTTTAAAGTGAGCCCAAATTTTATTGGTGTAGAAATTTTCTTTGGGCATCATGTGTGTGTTGGCATATACCAGCGAGCCACCACCTACGCCTACTCCGCTGAGTACAAAAACTTCTTTAAAGAAAGTGAGTTTTTGAAAGCCAAACCATCGTAGCAACGGAAGCCAAATGTATTTGGGAACATTCCAGTCGGTTTCGGGAAAATCGGTAGCATTCCATCGCTTACCTTTTTCAATTACTAATACGCTATATCCTTTTTCTGCCAGGCGCAGTGCGCTCGTGCTGCCTCCAAACCCGGAGCCTATTACAATATAGTCGTACTCTTGTTTCATTACTTGGTGTTTAGTTTGAAAAAGCGATTTATACAAAAAACTCACAGTGGCTTCATACTTGCATTGTATTCATACACGGTGTATAGCACAGTTTCTCCAACTGCTTTTAAGGTATTTTTATCTATAGCTTTAATGTCGTCTTGGTGTGTATGCCAATACCAACCAAAGCCGCTGGGTGTGTTGCTATCGTGGTGAATAATATCTATGGTTGGAATTTTGGCACGCTCATTGATGTATTTATGGTCATCAACAATTGGGTCGGTGGTTTGGTTAGAAAAATAGTTGCCATGCCCTAAGATTTTTGCATTGTTCCATACACGGTCTAAAACCCATCCCGCATAGGCTGTTGAAGTTCCCTCGCGGGTAAACACGGCTCCGGGCGCACCTACCATATCCAATAAAATACCGAAATCTGCCTTATAGTCTGTTTGGTGTGGGCTGCGGCTCCAATGCTGTGCACCCAAGCAGTAGGAGTCGGGTACATAATTAGTACTGTTGGCAGGTTGGCCATAATCCTCGCTATCTAAAAACAAAAAATCTACTCCTATGTTTTCTAACTCTTGTGTGCGGATAGTTCTGAGTATTTCCAGTAATACTGCCACTCCGCTTGCGCCATCGTTGGCTCCTAAAATTGGTTCGTTTTGGCGGCTATGGTCTTGGTCGGCAAATGGACGGGTATCCCAGTGTGCAGTTAATAGCACTCTCCTGGCAGCCGAAGGATTTACCGATGCAATAATGTTTGTGGATTTTAAGATGGTGCCATCATAAGCGGTAGCATCAAATTTTTGTACATAGTAGCTGTCGGCATACTTTTTCACAAAGTCTGTAAGCCATGCAGCGCAGGCTTCGTGGGTTTTGGTATTGGGTACTCGTGGACCAAACCGCACTTGGGTTTCAATATAACTAAAAGCCGAATCGCTTTCAAATTTTGGAAATGTAATATCGGGTTGGGTTGAGGTTTTTTGCTCGGTGGTGGGTGGTGTTTCGGTTTTGGTTGGTTTAGTAAACCAGTTACAAGAAGAGAGTGTAAAAAGTGCAGCCGATAGTACAAGGCTAGCAATGTTTTTTAATAGCACGGTATTGTATTTAATGCGATAAATGTAGCTATTGGCTGCATATTTAAAAGGTTGAGCCAGTAATTTAGCTAAATCGGCAATGGTTTTGCGCCTTTAGTTGGGCGTGGAGAATAATTCATATTATTTTTTCTTTTGAACTCAATTTTTGTGCATATTGAACGTTATGCAAGCGCATTAGTAAAATGCTGTTATTTTCGCGCTCCAAAATGAAGAAGGCCTTCGCACTGTTTTTATTGTTTAATAGTGTATTGGCGCTGCAAGCTCAGTTTCATGAGTTTGGGGCGTTTGCTGGCTTTGCGCATTATTTTGGCGATTTAAATCCTCAGTTTAGTTTTGCCATGCCACGTCCTGCCGGAGGAATTTTTTATCGCTACAATATAAAAAAACGGGGAGCATACCGTGCTTCATTTAATTATGGAATGCTGGAATTTCGCGATGATGCCACTAAAATTCCGGCTAACATTCAACGCAATCTTTCGTTTAGAACTAACATCGTAGAAATTACTAACCTTATTGAATTTAATTTTTTGGAGTACGATAAAACCAAGAAAAAGAAATGGTTTACGCCTTATCTTGCCACAGGTTTTACGCTTTTCTTTTTTAATCCTGAGGCCAATTACAAAGGCAAATGGGTTTATTTGCAGCCATTGGGAACCGAGGGGCAAAACGACCCTGATTATTCCGGAGTGAAAAAGTATAAGCTCTATAATTTTTCTATACCGGCAGTTTTTGGTTTTAAGTTTTCGGTACAGAATTGGAATTTGGCAATAGAAGGTGGTTGGCGACAAACGTTTACCGATTACATAGATGATGTAAGCGGGCTTTACCCGGGTTACGCATCACTGCCCGGTGGATCAAAAGGCTTTGCTGCGCAGCTTTCAGATCGCTCGAGAGAACGGGGAATTGAGCCTATTGGCAAACCCGGCACACAACGTGGCGAAAGCCCCAAAACAGATGCTTATTTATTTGCAGGTATTACCGTGAGTTATACAATTATGCGCATTCAATGTCCAAAACCTTTTAGCACCCGATAATTATTATAGATTTATGATGGCAGATGGCAGCAATAAGATAAAAAACAACAGCAGAGGCAGTGTGGATACCAATCCTGCTTTGTTTTCTTTTTGCGATTGCTTACCCTGTTTTCTGTTTTTTTGATTTCTAAATTAACCAATGAGCGATTTAAAGGAACAAATTGATATTACTAATCTGCCAAAGCACATAGCCATTATTATGGATGGCAATGGGCGCTGGGCAAAGCAGCAGGGAAAGCATCGTGTGTTTGGGCACAGCAATGGCGTAAAGGCCGTTCGCGAAACGTCTGAAACTTGTGCAGAATTAGGCGTAAAACATTTAACGCTCTATGCTTTTAGTACCGAAAATTGGAATCGCCCGCAAGAAGAAGTAGGCGCTCTTATGGAATTGCTGTTAAAAACTGTGAGGTTAGAGATAAAAACGCTGATGAAAAATGATATTCGCCTCCGCGCAATTGGTAACTTAGAAGCTTTGCCTAAGGCTACGCTTCGCGAGTTGAACGATGCTATTGAAAAAACAGCGGGCAATAAACGAATGGATTTAATTTTAGCTTTAAGTTACAGCGGAAAAAGTGAACTCACTAAGGCCATGCAACACATTTCGAGTGATGTAGTTGCCGGGAAACTTCAAGTAAGCGATATTACCGAAAGCTTGGTGAACCAATATTTATATACAAGTAATATTCCGGATCCGGAATTACTAATTCGCACCAGTGGCGAAAAAAGAATAAGCAACTTCCTGCTTTGGCAGTTGGCTTATTCTGAATTGTATTTTACCGATTTATTTTGGCCGGATTTCAATAAACAAGAATTATACAAAGCCATTTTAGATTACCAGCAACGCCAACGTAGATTTGGCAAAACCGGAGAACAAATTCAATCACAAACTGCTTAAATAAGATATTGAGCGTTACGAATAGTATGTTGAAATTTTTTAAGCAATTTATATTGAATAACAGTAGGCAATTATTGCTAATACTGTGGTGTTGCATACTGCTTTTTCCGGCAGTTACATTTGCACAATCGCAGCATGTAGATTTTAGTAAATCTGCCGAATTAGAAATTCAAGAAATAAAAGTTGAAGGCACTAAATACTTAGACGAAAGAATATTGGTTACACTTTCGGCATTGCGTGTAGGCGATAAAATTAAAGTGCCGGGCGAAAGTATTTCAAAAGCCATTAAAAACCTTTGGAAGCAGCGCTTATTTACATTTGTTTCCATAAAGATAACCAAACAAGAAAAAGACAAAGTTTGGTTGCTCATAAAAGTAGAAGAAAGGCCGCGTATTTCGCGCTACACCATTAAAGGCGTAAAGTCGGGTGATTTAGAAGAAGTGCGCAAAAAAATAGATCTGCGAGCCGGTAGTATTTTAACCGAAAGCGTAAAAGCGCAAGCTGCCAATGCACTAAAAACATACTTTATAGATAAAGGCTACTTGAACACAACTGTAGAAGTTACCGAAAAGCGCGATTCGCTTATTCCCAATAGCGTAAAGGTAGAACTTTGGGTAGATAAAGGACAGCGTGTAAAAATCAACTACATCACCTTCGATGGCGTGCAAAGCGTTACCGCCAACCGCT
This sequence comes from Chitinophagales bacterium, assembly GCA_019638515.1. Lineage (NCBI taxonomy): Bacteria > Pseudomonadati > Bacteroidota > Chitinophagia > Chitinophagales > Chitinophagales bacterium. Next base: position 10,858 of record JAHBTS010000008.1, read on the forward strand.
TGCGCAGAGCCATGAAAGAAACTAAAGAAAAGGTAAAGTTTGATTTAGATGAAATACTAAACTTTAGGAAAAATATTAAAGACAGTATTTGGCGCAAACATCCATATAAATTGCTGGAATTATCGCCTATGCGTATTTACGAATATGTAGATAGATACACCAACTTGAACTTCTTTAAAAGTTCAAAATTTAAGCGTAAAGAGTACGAAGACGATAAACGGAAAATTATTGAATATTACAACTCACAAGGTTTTCGCGATGCCGCCATCGTAACAGATTCGGTGTACTTAACCGATTCGCGCAATTTAAATATTGATATTAGTGTAGATGAAGGAAAACGCTACTATTTCAGAAATATATATTTGAATGGAAACACTAAGTATTCCGACTCATTAATTTACCGAATCGTAAATATTAAAAAGGGCGAAATCTACAATCAAAAACTGTTAGATGAAAAATTATTCATGAGCCAAAACGGTGGCGATTTAAGTTCACTTTACATGGATGACGGCTATTTGTTTTTTAGCGTAACACCAATGGAAGTAAAAATTGATGACGATTCTATTGATGTGGAATTGCGTATAAACGAGGGGCCACAGGCAACCATAAAAGATGTACGCATTCTAGGAAATACCAAAACCAACGAAAGAGTAATTAGGCGCGAACTATACACATTGCCGGGTAATAAATTTAGCAGGAGCGACCTCTTGCGCTCACAAAGGCAAATTGTGAATTTGGGATATTTCGATCCGCAACAGTTAGATATGGTGCCCATTCCCAATCCTGAAAAAGGAACGGTGGATATAGAATATCGAGTTACCGAAAAGCCATCGGATCAATTAGAACTCTCGGCAGGGTGGGGCGGAAGACAGAGCCAAGGCGGAGGCTTGGTTGGTACACTAGGCTTAACGTTCACCAATTTCTCATTAAGGAATATGTTTAAGAAAAAGGCATGGAATCCTTTGCCATCGGGCGATGGGCAGCGTTTAAGTGTGCGCGTGCAAAGCACCGGAGCACGTAGCCAGTTCTATACCGTATCGTTTACCGAGCCTTGGTTGGGCGGTAAAAAGCCACAATCGCTTACGCTTAGTTTTAATAGAACAAGGCTTAATAATTTAGATCTGAACTATAAGATCGATGGTAAGTATATTGCCACTGCTGCCACCATTGCATTTGGCACACGATTAAAGAAACCAGATGATTTCTTTACAGCAGAAGTTGCCATGACTTTTCAACGCTATGAATTAACCAACTACCCTAACTCTTTCTTTATTTTCCAAGAAGGAAAGGCAAACAACTTGAGTTTCTCTTTCAACCTTTCAAGAAATTCAATAGATGCGCCTCTTTACCCAACACGCGGTGCATTGTTTGATTTTACGGTGAGTGCCACACTGCCATATTCACTCATGTTTCCGGGTAGAAAAAACATAGACTACAGCAATCCCGATTTGCCCAACTCTTCGCGCTACAATTGGATAGAATACCACAAGTGGAAATTTAAAGTAGATTGGTATTTGCCTATTTGGAAAAATTTGGTGCTAAAAACAAGTGCCAAATTGGGATTCTTGGGGTTGTATAATAGCAATATTGGCTATTCTCCATTTGAACGTTTTGAGTTAGGGGGCGATGGCATTTCTAACGCTCAAATTTTAGGTAGAGATATTATTAGCTTACGCGGTTATCCGGTAATATCGCCAAGTGGCGGTGCTCCGGTGTACAATAAATTCTCTATGGAGTTAAGGTACCCGATTTCACTAAATCCTTCGGCAACCATTTATGCCTTAGCCTTTTTCGATGGTGGGAACTATTGGATGAATATAAAAGATTACCGTCCTTACGATTTAAGAAAGAGTGCCGGATTGGGTGTGCGCGTATTCTTACCAATGTTTGGCTTACTCGGTTTCGATTACGGTATCGGTTGGGATAAAACACCGAAGGGTGGAAACAATATCTTCAGCAAGTACGGTGAGTTTAGAATTGTACTTGGATTTGAACCGGAATAGTTTTGGCTTTTCAAAAAAAGCTGTTTACCTTCCGAATCTTCATTCACTAAAAGAAAATTTATGACCTATCCAATTAACTGGCTGGTGGTGTTTGGTTCGGCAATAGTGCCTATTGTTGTTGGCTTTATATGGTATCATCCAAAAGTATTTGGCAATATATGGATGAAAGAAAGCGGTACAATGCCCGATGCACCTAATAAATCCAACATGGGAATTGTGTTTGGTGCAACAGTTTTTTTGTCGCTTATGCTGGCCGCAGCATTGGTGTTTGCAGTGGTACATCAATTGCATATTTTTTCAACCGTAATGGGCAATCCCGAACTGCAAGATCCCAATTCGGAGTTAAATACTTTACTCAAAACACTTATTGAAAAATATGGGCAAAATTTCCGCACCTTTAAGCATGGAGCCTTGCACGGGTCAATGGCGGGCTTTACCATGGCGCTGCCCATTGTTGCCATCAATGCTTTGTTTGAAAGAAAGAGCGCCAAATATATTTTCATAACTGCCGGGTATTGGATTGTAACATTTACATTGATGGGCGGTATTATTTGTGGTTTTGCATAAGATGGCTTTCAGCAATTTAAAATGGCGTGTAGCGCAGTTTTTTGAATTATGGTGGTGGCGTTTTTATTTTAAAAACAAGCAAAAACACACTTACCTCGAATGGAAAAAAAAGTATTGGGAAAGCGTATTTAAAAAAGTAGAATCGGTATTGCACATTCAGCCTCAGCAACAAATTTTGGAGTTGGGATGCGGTCCAGCAGGATGTTTCATTTTTCTGAATAAAAATAAAATAACAGCAGTAGATCCATTGCTGTTGGCTTACGAGCAGAAGTTGCCATTTTTCAACCCGAAAGAATATGGACATGTAACTTTTGTACCTGCATCTATTGAAGCGGCATCTATTCACCATAGTTTTGATGTGGTACTTTGCTTCAATGCTATAAACCATGTGCGCGATATTCAACTTTGTTTAAAGCGCTTGTATAGTTGGGTAAAGCCGGGCGGTAGAGTACTGCTCTCGGTGGATGCGCATCGCCACAGTATGTTGAAGCGTGTTTTTGCAACTATTCCGGGCGATATTTTACATCCACATCAATACACATTGCAGGAGTACGAAACATTGTGCAGTATGGTCGGTTTACACAAAGAAACTGTTGTACTGCTAAAGCAGGAATCTATTTTTTCGCATTACTTGTTGGTGCTATCAAAATAAGTAGTTGCTGAGGTGGTTTTGCAGTAATTTTTTGGTTGAATTATTTTTTTTGAAAAACTTTTTTTGGGTTAGTACTTGTAGAAATCTGAAAAGAATATACATTTGCGCTCCCAATCGAGAGGGCGCATAGCTCAGTTGGTTCAGAGCATCTGCCTTACAAGCAGAGGGTCGGAGGTTCGAATCCTTCTGCGCCCACAAACAAAAAGCTACCTACAGGTAGCTTTTTTTATTTTAATTGTTTAATCTGTTTCGCTATTTTAAAAATCAATATGTACATGAAGACTTTTTTTTCAGTGTTGGCGGTATTTGTAATGGTAATGGCATCAAGTTGCTCAAAAAAATGTACCACTTGCACTTTGCCAAGTAAAAAATGTGCTACGTGCGTAGTGCAAGGTGCTACGCAAAATCTATGCGAAGGTGATATTCCCGGAGGTGTAAGTTTAGAGCAAGTAATGTTAGGAATAACATTGGCAGGCGGTAGTTGCACGCTCAACGATTCTTCGGCAGTAAAAGAAGAGAAGTTTTGCTGGAGCGATAACGCCAGTGAAAACACAGCTAAGTTAGGTAGAATAACTTTGGAAGATAAAGGCTATACCTGCGTAGAGAAGTAATAAACCTAAGCCTGAGGTAAAGTAGTATTGTTTTTCTGGCAAGCAATGTTGTAGTGCACTAAAAGAAAACAGCACAAGCGATTGGGTTTTGTGGCAGCTTTCTTATTTTGCAGTTTATAGAATAAAAGCATTGCTAGTAAATGGAAGATAGTATACAAGCTACCGAGAGTGATTGGTGGAAATGGGGCGATCCTGCAAAACGGAAAAAGCTCACACAATATCAAAAGTTGAAAACGCATTTTGAAACGCGTTTCACCACATCGTTCGATAACATAAATAATACGCCTGCGTATAAAATAGCAGTAGATTCATCCGATGAGGTTGTTCAACTCTTCTCTCGGCATTTACCTTCTATAGAAATTAAAACCACTATAGATGCGCGCTTAAAAAAAGCTACCGGAAAGAGCTACCCCGATTTGTTATCTGCCTTTTATCATAGCAACATTCACTTACCCGATGCAGTAATTTGCCCATCTTCGCCAAGCGAGGTGCAGCAAGTAATAGCGTGGGCAAGCGAGCATCGTATTGTAGTTGTTCCGTTTGGTGGTGGAAGTAATGTGGTAGGCGCATTTGCGCAAAAAGAAAAGACAACTAAGCATGTCGTGCTGGATTTAAGTGCCTTAAACAGTGTAGTAAGCATAGATGAGGTAAACCATACCGCTGTTTTCGAGGCCGGTATTTATGGGCCGGAATTAGAACAGCATTTGAATAAGAAGGGGTTTACACTTGGGCATTTCCCCCAATCGTTTGAATACTCTACTTTGGGAGGATGGATTGTAACACGCTCGGCAGGGCAGGAGTCTTCTTATTATGGAAGGATCGAAGATATTGTTATAGCATTAAAGGTGGTTACACCTCAAGGCGAAATTTCTGCAGGTGCCTACGAAGGCGATGCGGAAGGTGTAAATATTAAATCGCTTTTCTTTGGTTCCGAAGGCACCTTTGGCATAGTGGTAGAAGCGAAAGTGCGTATTCACCCATTGCCCCAAAGTAAAAAATGGGTAACGGCCGTTTTTCCTTCGTTTGAAAACGGGACACACGCTTTGCGCGAATTGATTCATGCGGGTTTGTATCCTTCGGTTGTGCGCTATTCAGATGAACAAGAAACGTTTTTTCTATCGCAATTATCGCACGAAGCACCTTCGGTATTTTCTAAATTGAAATCGTATTTCACCCAGATGGTTTTGAAGTTTAAGGGCATCGAAAAACCTTCTCTGATGATGCTGCGTTTTGATGGCGCCTCAGATGAAGCAGTGCAGAGATCGGCATTTGCTTCATCTGTAATAAAAAAATACAATGGCCTTTTAAGTGGCGAAAGTTTGGGTAAAAAATGGGAGTTGTCTAGATTTGGACTTCCTTACTTGCGCGATGATTTATTGGAGCGTGGTATTTTTGTTGATACTATGGAAACCGTGCTTCCGTGGAATAAGATTGGCGCAATGAAGGCAGACCTACAGTTGAAATTGCAACAGTTACCGGCCTTTGGAAATGAAAAAGGGATACTGCTAGCACACCTGTCGCATGTGTACACAGCTTCGAGCAGTATTTATTTTACGGTAATTACCAGGCAAGATAGCGTGCAACCACTGGCACAGTGGCAAGCAATTAAAACTGTAGTTACGGATACCATTGTGGCGCATGGCGGGGCAGTGTCGCACCACCACAGTATTGGACGCGACCATCAAAAATGGTATGTGCAACAAACTGACACACTTACACGTGAAGTGCTAAAGGCAATAAAGCATACACTCGATCCCAATACAATTTTAAATCCCGGAAAATTGTTTGATGAATAGAGAGCAGCAAATAGCGCGCGCCCAAACAGAGCAATTTGATATTTGCATTATTGGTGGCGGCATTACGGGATCCGGTATTGCACATCATGCAGTTGCAAATGGCTATAAAGTATTGCTGTTAGAACGCGAAGATTTTGCTTATGGAACTAGTAGCCGCTCTTCAAAAATGATTCATGGTGGATTGCGGTATCTTAAAAATTTTCAGTTGCAATTGGTGCACGAAGCATTATTAGAGCGTGGCCATTTATTAGAGATGTATCCACATTTAGTAAAGCCCATTCCTTATGTTTTACCTTCGTATGGTTCCAAAATAAATTTATGGGTTAAAAATATCGGGCTTAGTTTATATGATGCGCTGGCAGGAAAATCTGCTATTCCGCCTCATCGCTTACTTTCTGCCAAAGAAGTATTGCAGCACTTGCCCGGATTGAATGCTGCCAATCTTGCAGGTGGAATTATTTATTGGGATGCAAGTACCAACGATGCCAAGTTAGTACTTGAAGTAATTTCTACTGTTGCACAGCAAAGTGCGGTTGTGCTTAATTATTGTGGCGTAGTTGGCTTTAATCGGCAAGAAGATAGCATACAAGCCATACGCTGTAAAGATTTTGTTTCTGGTGAAATTTTTGAAGCAAAAGCAACAGTGTATGTAAATGCTGCCGGAGTTTGGACTGATGAAGTTTTGGGTATGCTAAGTGCCTCTGATACTTCTGTAATGAAGCCAAGCAAGGGAGTACATGTAGTAGTTGCAACTTCAAAAATGCCTAAAGATACAGTTGCCATTGTTGCTTCGGCCAATGGCGATGGGCGTTTGCTTTACAACTTGCCGTGGGAAAACAACTTAACCATTTTGGGGACTACCGATACAGATTTTTTGCACCCGCCCGATACGGTAAATGCTACACAAAAAGATGTGGATTATATATTACAATCGTTCAATAAAAGTTTTCCCTCTGCTCACCTCTCTTATAGCGATATTATTGCTGTGTACGCAGGTTTGCGGCCAATGCTTGCAGATGAGAAATCTTCTAATAGTTATGGTCGGTCGCGGGAGTATAAAATTTGGTGGAACGCTACTAATATGTTGAATATAGCCGGGGGCAAACTCACTTCGTTTCTTTCTATGGGCGCGCATTGCTTAGCTATAGCTAAAGAAAAATTAAACTCACCAGCTAAATTTGAAATACCTGTGGTGCATAGTACAGCAACTGTATGGAGTTTACAATATGGAAAACAGGGTTGTTTTATAGATGCAATTATTCAAGAAGATAAAGCAGCAGCGCATAAAATTTCAGATGCTTACAGTTATTCAGTTGCAGAAATAATATTTTTTATCAGGCATCAGTTTGCTGTTACCTTAGATGATATTTTAACCCGCAGAACACATATTACTTATGCAATGAAAATGTGGGACGAAACAATGGTGCAAACTATAGCCAAAATAATGGCAAAAGAATTAGGAAAAGATAATGCATGGATACACCTGCAAATAAGCAATTACCGTAGCCGATGGCAGCAGTACCATCCCGATTTTACATACCCAAATTAGCAGTATGAAACGCATCGCATTTATTATTCATGGTAAGGCAAAAGGAGCTTCGGCTCTAGCCGAAAAAGCCAAACTATTATTTGCCGAACACGATGTGCTGGTTGAAGAAACAAAGCATATAGCACATGCTACCGAAATTGCTTGTGATGCAGTAAAAGCAGGCTATCGGTATATTGTTTGCGCAGGTGGCGATGGCAGTTTAAACGAAACTGCCAATGGTGTAATGAAAGGTGTAAAAGTATTGCCCGAGCATGAGCAACACCTTGTTCGCCTAGCGGTATTGCCCCTTGGTGCAGGAAATGATTTTATTAAAACCATACAGTCGCCCAGCACAATAGAAACACTATATCAGTCTATACAAAACGATACTTGTACGTTAATAGATTTAGGACATGCAACTTATTTTACAGTTGGTGGCGAAAAGGTGCAGCGATGGTTCGTAAATATCACCGATGTGGGAATGGGCGGTGTGGTAGCCGAACGTTTAAGCCGCTATTCCAAATGGATGGGAGCTGCGCTAACGTATCAGCGCGCTATTGTAGGTACATTGCTTACCTACAAAAACCAAGCAATAGAAGTAAAGAGCAATTCATTTTCTTATACCGGAAGCGTAATGAATTTTGTGGTAGCAAATGGAAAGTATTTTGGTAGTGGTTTAGGTATTGCTCCCGATGCAAATGTAGCTGATGGTAAATTTTCAATTGTAATTCTTGGTGAAATTTCGATGCTTGATTACATTAAAAATTTGGGCAACGTAAAAAAGTGCAAAAGAATATTGCATCCTCAAATGAAATATATGGAAGCAGAATATATAAGCATACATGCCCCCCAAGGAAAACTTCCTATCGATATGGATGGCGAATTTGTTGGATATAGCCCTATTGAATTACAGCTAGTAAAACAGGCCATTCACTTTGTAGTGTAAATTGGCTAATTGGTTTTAAATTTAATCTTCCACATGCCTCGCAATTCGCCTAAGCTGTAGCCTGTGGCCAAATCGTTAGGATATTTTTGTTTTAAAAGAACTTGGGTTCCTTCAGTAATATCGGAAGTGTTTCCGTGGCATTTTATACAAGCCGGCATGGCTAAAAATATGGGCTTGTAGTACACCACTTCGCCTTCGTTTTTTTGTTCTGCAAAAGATACTTTTTGCGTTTCTATTTTTTTCCATGCCAAGCTATCGGCAGTGGCGTTAATTGCATTTAAAGGGTTTCTATTCTTATTGCTTAACCTTTGTATGCTTGCGTGGTAAATGTTTGAAAGCGAATCGGTAATAGGCATTGCATGTATATTGCAATAGGTTACGGCATGCTCGGAACCGCCTTGCTGCATTGCAGCACTTACGCGCTGCATAAATACTTGTTGAATTTCGGTAGTAATACTATCGCCCAGTGCTGTATAGTTGGGTGGTGGTGCGGTACTAACCGATTGAGGTGTATTGCCGCAGCTATTAAGTAATAGTGCTAATGGTAACATTGCTAAGTATCGCATTGGTGTAAGATGGTAGTGAAAAGATAGAGAGGCATAAATCAAGTATATAAAATTATGCAGGCAGTATATTTTGCTTACAGCGCCCTATTTAATTCATTATTGTAACTTTTTTGTAACCCATTCCTGCACAGTATGTTTACAAAACTGATAAATATTAGCTTTTAAATATGCGCAGGTAAACTATTTTTGACGGGCTTAAATTTTAAACAGTGAGTACAAAAACAGATAAAACCATCAGTTCTTATCTCTTTAAATCCTCTATTGGCAAAAAGGCTTTAATGGGATTAACGGGACTTTTCTTGATTTCATTTCTTGTAATTCATGCTGCTATAAACGCCATGATTTTTTACAACGATGGAGGTGAAACATTTGGGCATTGGGCACATTTTATGGGAACCAATCCAATTATTAGAACTTTAGAAATTGGCTTAGTGGCAGGCTTTCTCATTCACATTGTGGATGGTATTTTGCTTTTAAAACATAACAACGATGCCCGCCCCGTAAAGTATGCTTACAGCAATGCAAATGCCAATAGCAAATGGTATTCGCGCAGCATGGGCTTGTTGGGAACCTTATTATTGTTGTTCCTAATTATTCACACAGCTCATTTTTGGATACCAAACAGAGCCAACCAATTTGCCACAGGCGAAGAGTTGAATTTATATTCTTTAATGAAAGAAAAATTTAGCTATTGGTATATAGTGGTAATTTATTTGGCAGGTTGCATTTCGCTACTTTGGCATTTAATGCACGGTTTTAAAAGTGCCTTTCAAACATTGGGTCTAAACCACGTGAAATACAATGCGCTCATTGCCAATGTAGGCACTGTGTTTTCAATTGTAATTTCAGCACTTTTTGCTTCTATGCCTTTGGCATTTTATTTTCAACTTATTCAATAGAAAGAACCTTTAAAATATTTAGTACATGGCAGCATTAGATTCAAGAATTCCTGATGGTACAATCGAAACTAAATGGACAAAATATAAATCTACCGTTCATTTAATAAATCCGGCAAACAAACGCAGTATTGAAGTGTTGGTTATTGGTTCTGGCTTAGCCGGAGCGGCAGCCGCAGCTTCGTTGGCAGAGTTGGGATATAAAGTAAAAGTATTTTGCTTTCAAGACTCGGCACGTAGAGCGCACTCTATTGCTGCACAAGGAGGTATAAATGCCGCTAAGAATTATCAGAACGATGGTGATTCTGTTTATCGTTTATTTTACGATACCGTAAAAGGTGGCGATTACCGCTCGCGCGAAGCCAACGTATATCGCTTGGCAGAAGTGAGTGCCAATATTATTGACCAATGTGTGGCACAAGGTGTGCCGTTTGCGCGCGAATACGGTGGTATGTTAAGCAACCGCTCGTTTGGCGGTACACAAGTGCAAAGAACTTTTTATGCTGCAGGGCAAACCGGTCAGCAGTTATTGTTGGGCGCTTATTCCGCATTGCAGCGTCAAGTAGGTATGGGTATTGTAAAAATGTATGCCCGCCACGAAATGCTAGATGTGGTAATGATAGATGGAAAATGCCGTGGAATTATAGCCCGCGATTTAGTAAGCGGCAAGTTGGAACGCCACTTTGGGCATGCCGTTTTATTGTGTACAGGAGGTTATGGCAATGCATTTTTCCTTTCTACCAATGCAATGGGTTCCAATGTAACTGCAGCGTGGAAAGCGCATAAAAAAGGCGCATTTTTTGGTAATCCTTGTTTCACACAGATTCACCCTACTTGTATTCCGGTTTCGGGCGACCACCAAAGTAAGCTTACGCTCATGAGTGAATCGTTGAGAAACGATGGTAGAATTTGGGTGCCTAAAAAGAAAGAAGACGCAGAGGCAATTAGAAAAGGAAAGAAAAAAGCCAGCCAAATACCTGAAGAAGATCGCGATTATTATTTAGAAAGAAGGTATCCGGCTTTCGGAAACTTAGTACCGCGCGATGTGGCTTCACGTGCTGCAAAAGAACGCTGCGATGCAGGTTTTGGAGTAAATGCAACGGGTGAAGCTGTATTCCTCGATTTTGCATTCAATACAAAACGCTATGGAACCATAGAAGCTGCTAAACATGGTTTAACCAACGTGTCGGATGCAGAGCTGGTGGCAATGGGTAAAGAAGTAGTAAAAGAAAAATACGGCAACTTGTTTGATATGTACAAGCAAATTACCGGAGTAGATCCATACGAAGAGCCCATGCAAATTTATCCTGCCGTGCACTACACTATGGGAGGCTTGTGGGTAGATTACAATTTAATGACAACCGTTCCGGGCTTATATGCCTTGGGCGAAGCTAACTTCTCCGATCACGGAGCCAATCGCTTGGGAGCATCTGCACTCATGCAAGGTTTGGCCGATGGTTACTTTGTAATTCCATATACCATTGGCGATTATCTCTCAAACGAAATTCGAGTAAAAGCAATACCTACCGATCACGAAGCGTTTGTGCAAGCAGAAAAAGCAGTACAAGAAAAAATTGATAAGTTTTTCTCCATTAAAGGGAAACAACCAGTAGATCATTTCCATAGAAAGCTAGGAAAAATAATGTGGGAAAAGTGCGGTATGGCACGTAATGCCGAAGGCTTAAAATTAGCCATAACCGAAATTCAGCAATTGCGCGAGGAGTTTTGGAAAGATGTACGCGTACCGGGTACTGCCAATGAATTTAATCCTGAGTTGGAAAAGGCAGGAAGAGTTGCCGACTTTTTAGAGTTAGGCGAATTGATGTGTAAAGATGCACTCAATAGAAACGAATCTTGTGGCGGACACTTCCGTGAAGAGTACCAAACAGAAGAAGGCGAAGCACTCCGCGATGATGCCAACTACAGCTATGTTGCCGCATGGGAATTTAAAGGCAACGATTGGGAACTACATAAAGAAGAGTTGAAATACGAGAATATTAAAATTGCACAGCGTTCATACAAATAAGCTGATACTAAAATAAATGAATAGAAAGTAATTAGAAATTCAAGCAAAAAATACAGTTATGAGTGGCAATATGAAAGTAACCTTAAAAGTTTGGAGACAAAAGGACCAAAATGCAAAAGGTAGTTTAGAAACACACCAAGTAAATGATGTATCTCCAGATATGTCTTTTCTTGAAATGTTTGATGTACTGAACGATAAACTTATTTGCGATGGTAAAGACCCAATTGCATTCGACCACGATTGCCGCGAAGGTATCTGCGGTATGTGCAGTATGTACATAAACGGACAACCGCACGGACCATTACAAGGTGTTACAACCTGCCAGTTGCACATGCGCTCGTTTAAAGATGGCGATACTATAGTAGTAGAACCATGGCGTGCAAAGGCATTTCCGGTTATTAAAGATTTAGTAGTAGATAGAAGTGCTTTCGATAGAATTATTTCTGCCGGAGGTTTTGTATCTGTAAATACAGGCAATGCACAAGATGCCAACTCTTTGCCCATTGGAAAAGAAGATGCCGATATGGCGTTTGCATCGGCTACCTGTATTGGTTGTGGCGCTTGTGTAGCGGCTTGCAAAAACGCATCTGCCATGTTGTTCGTTTCGGCCAAGGTTTCGCAATTTGCACTGTTGCCACAAGGGCAGCCGGAGCGCCATTCGCGTGTGTTAAACATGGTGGCTCAAATGGATAGTGAAGGTTTTGGAAATTGTACCAATACCGGAGCTTGCGAAGCAGAATGTCCCAAAGGTATTTCTATTTCAAATATTGCACGTATGAACCGCGATTTCTTAAACGCTGCTGTGGTAGAAGAATAAGTTTATACAAACTCTCTTAAATAAAAAAAGAGGCTGTCACAAAAGGACAGCCTCTTTTTTTATTTGGGTGAAGCAAAGTTTGCAATAGAATTTGCTTAGTGCTGAATAAGCACTTGTGCCCTGCCGCCAACTTTGCCATTATTTAAAATTACCTCAGCAACATAGCTGCCGGCCTGTATATCTGCTGTTGAAACCCGCGCAAAAATACTGTTTTCGTTTACGGCAGTTTCTTTCACTATTCTTCCTTCTAAATCTATAAGACGAATGCTGTGTACGCCCATTAAAAAAGGAAGGTTATTTCTTACAAAAAACATATCAGCCGAAGGATTAGGATAAATTTTGTACACTACATCTTCTACTTCATTTATAGAAGCACAAGTAATTACAACTTGTTGGCAAGAAGAATCTACTCCAAATTTATTGTAAGCATACAAGCATACATTGGCTTGCCATGTGGTAGAGTTTGTATGGGTAATGTTTAGCGTATCGCCAGTTGCAAGCGTATCGGTAATACCGGTTATTGCATTTAATTTCCAAACTACTGAATCTGCATGTAAAGAAGCATTGCTGAAAACCGCACCACAATTGGTTGTGCTGGCGGTATAGTTAAAAGCAGCATTAGGAAGTATCACCGGTTCTTTTACTTCAATAAAAATATAAGCAGTATCGCAAAGCGAAGGTGTGCCATTATCGCAGATAGTATAGCGTATTGTATCGAATCCTACATAACTCGCGTTGGGTTGATACAGTATGGTTTGGCTGTTTATTGCGGTGTCGTTGCCATGCGTAGCATTTTGGAGGATAGAAACGGTAAGCGCATTTTGGTCGGGGTCGCTATCGTTTGCTAGTACAGGAATGGATATTGAATTTGGTTGAAATACGATAACTGTATCGTTTATAGCAATTGGCTTTTGGTTGGGTGTGCCAATAGTTGCAACACGCACCGTATCGCAAAATGTGTGGCTGCCACCTGCATTAGTGGCTGTTAAGCACACGTAATAATTGCCGTTAGAAGTATAGGTGTGTGTAGGATTTTGTGTGTTTCCGTTAGGCGTATTATCGTTATAGTTCCAACTCCATGTATTGGGGTAGTTATCTGAACTATCTGTAAAAGTTACTACTCCATTTGGTGCAACCGAATAGGTAAAAGCTGCAATGGGCGGGTTGGGGTTTTGGAGCGACCAGGCAACTTGTAAAAGTGTGCCGGAGGTATCATAACTAAAGGTGAGTGCTGAGCCGCGCGCTTCTTTGGTTAAGTAAGTATAGCGTTTGGTGGTATCAAAAGTATTGCTGAAGGTTGAAAATATATTTGGAATAATTGCCACTTCAATTTTGGTATTACTGGTTTCGTAGCGTTGGTCGCGCAGGCATTTATAGGCAGCATGTGGTGTAATTACTTTTCCCCACCCGTCTATTGTATCGGTGTACTTTCCGGTGTAGGTTACCTTTACTTGGCTTACGGCAGGCTGCCCAACTGCAGAGCCGGCCACCGTTTTAGTAAAGCCCCAAGTGCCGCTATAAGTGTTGCCATACTTTGTTGGGAATTTGGCAACAATTGGTTCGGGATTAAAAGCTACATCAGTAGAAAATCCGGGAAGCAGTTCTCCGTCTAACCCTTGCCATGTTACTCCTGTTGCAGTTGTTTTTGAAAAAAGAAACGATACTCCATTGGCAGTAGTTGCCAAGTTGGAAGATGAGAATTTTGTTTTTTGCGGATTGGTAAGCGCTCTGTATTCAATTGTATCGTTATCGAATAAAACCAAGTTGCTGAAATCGTAAGTTCGGTTGGCACCTTTTAAACCATAGTTTACCGAAGGAAGAGGGAAGGTGTCGCGGGCTGTTTTTTGTGTCCAGCCAACATAGGGCATATTAGTAGAATCTAACTGAATAGGTTGCTGGCTATAGGAGTTAATGAATAATACAGTTGCTATAAGCGCAAGGCATAAGTTTTTCATTACAGCGTTTTTTAATGAGAAGTGAATTGCCAATAATAAAACTTATATAACAAAAAAGGTGAGCATATTTTCTGCTCACCTTTCTTACAATAACAAGGTAGTAAAAACTACTGACCCAAATATGCTTTAAGCGATTTGCTGCGAGTTTGAGAACGTAATTTTGTAATGGCCTTATCTTTAATTTGGCGGATACGTTCGCGCGTAATTCCTAATTCTTCTCCAATATCTTCTAATGTTTGCGGATGCTCTACTCCAATACCAAAGAAGCGCTTAATAACTTCGCGTTCGCGATCGGTTAAAGAAGAAAGCGTACGCTCCGTTTCTTGGCGCAACGATTCTTTATAGTCTAAATGCGCGTCTGTTTTTTCGGCATTCAGGTTTTCCAATACATCAATAAGTGCATTGCTTTCGCCATCGGTAAAAGGAGCATCCATAGAAACGTGGCGGGCAGAAATACCCAAAGTAGCTTCTACTTCTTCAACTGTAATTTCTAGAATATCTGCCAACTCCTCCGGTGTGGGTTCGCGTTGGTACTTTTGTTCTAAATCGGAGAATGCTTTGTTTATTTTGGTAAGTGAGCCTACTTTATTAAGCGGTAAGCGAACCAAGCGGCTGTGTTCTGCCAATGCTTGAATAATAGATTGGCGAATCCACCAAACAGCATACGAAATGAACTTGAAACCACGGGTTTCATCAAATTTCTGTGCGGCTTTTACCAAGCCGAGGTTGCCCTCGTTTATTAAGTCGTTTAATGAGAGTGAGTTGTTTTGATATTGTTTGGCTACCGAAACCACAAAGCGCAAATTGGCACGTGTAAGTTTTTCTAAGGCTGTTTGGTCGCCTTGTCTAATTCTGCGTGCTAATTCCACCTCCTCTTCGGGAGTAAGCAAATCTTCCTTGCCAATTTCCTGAAGATATTTCTCAATAGACTGGCTTTCGCGATTGGTAATTGATTTGGAAATCTTGAGTTGCCTCATGATTTTATTGTGTTTTTATTTAATAAAAGATAAAGAAGCGTGCGAAGTTAGAAAATTTTATTCGCGCTTGCAATATAAGTGTTCAAACGAACGAAATCAAGAGATAGTTTAATTGTGATGTTAATTTTCTTTAGCGGCTTCTGCGGGTTTGGGTTCGCTTGCCGGTTTAGGCTGCTGCCCATGAATTTCGCGCAGCCAACTTACAATTTCAGGCAAAATATCATCGGTGTTTTCGTGCATGAGTGCGTGTGTCATTCCCGGAAACACGGTCATTTTTTTGCGGCTGTTGATTTTGTTGAAAATCTGTTGCGTATAGCTAACCGGGAAAATAGAATCTGCATCGCCCTGAAATACCATTACGGGCACTTTGATTTCTTCAATCGGTTTTGCCATTGGTGTGGTAGCAAGCGATTGAAGCGCTTTGAGTGAGATTGTTTTTAATGTAAGTGGATCGTTTTCTATAAAGTTTTTAGCATTGCCAAAATAGCGTACGGGAATTTTTTCTAGATCAATATAGCTTGTAATGGGAATTTGTGCTGCTGGTAGAATGTTTCCTGCCTTTGCCAATAGGGCTTTCAGGTATTTAAACAAGCGGGGATGCCTTGCCAATTGTATGGTTTCGGGTGCTAATAAATCTGCAAAGTTTTGGCAGGTTACGCCTTTAAGGCGCTCATCAATGGCTGCGGTGTAAAAACTTACAATGCCGCCTTGGCTGCTGCCCATTAGCGAAACATTGCTATTAAACTGCTGTATAGCCCAAGTAATAACGCTTTGGGCATCGCGCGTAAGTTCTGTAATGGTGTAATCGCCACGTGTACCTTCGCTTTGGCCGTGTCCGCGCGGGTCGAAGCCAATTACATTAAAACCCTGCTCGCCTAATTTCCACATAAATTCGGCATAGCAAAGTGCATAAAGCGAAGTGCCCGGCATAAAAACAACGGTTGGCGCTTCTTTAGCGTATTCATATACATCTAAATGAATGCTTATGCCATCGCTAAATGTTACATCGCTTACAAAGTAGTCTTTTAACTCTTGTGGGTAGCCGAGTGTTTCGGCAATGTAAAGAAAATACTCGTCTAACGATTTAAATTTCCTATCTTTTATTTGTAACATTTCCCTCGCGTTTTTGTTGTAGAAACAATGATACGCTTATTTTGCTTTTTAAGATATAGTTGGAGCAAAGCTCCTTAATATGTTTTGCAAAAGTTGATATATCTACACCCTTGTTTTTCAATTGAATTTGCATTTTTTTCTATAATAATATGATAGAAACTATTGAAAACTTTCATTCTATAAATAGTTTACAGAGCATAGTGTTTACTTATGCTTTGAGGAAACTCTATATTAAAAAAACATTCTCTAAAGTTTGACAAAATCATATAAAGGCATTTATATTTGCCCCGTAACAAAGAAGAAGAAATTATGAACGGATATTCCACCTATTCAAAATCGGGGAACCAACAACGTAGCAGGCAAATGCACTACTCACCCAATTTGCTAAGCACTATTAACAATGCAATTGATAATTGCAAACTCACCACCATTGAGTACGATAGCCGCGAAAAAGGCGTTACTGTGCGCGATATTGAGCCAATGGCATTGGTTTACAAAGATCGTAAACGCAATTTGGTAGGCTTTTGCCATTTGCGTAATGAGTATAGAAATTTCCGCCTCGATAGGCTGAATATGGTTAAATTAAAACAAGAAGAGTTTTCGCGTAGGCAAGACTTTAGTATTGATAATTTTCAGGACGATACCGCCAAGTATGGCGAAGACTTTGAGGAAGAAGAAGACTAATCGTTCGCTCCGGTTCCGACTTAAATAAATTAGGAGTTCAATTTGGTTTGAACTCCTTTTTTTGTTTAAAATGCATGTGTTTTTGCTCTTATGGCTAAAACAAAACAGAGCTAATAATCAATTTTTTAGCGTAGTATTTTTCCATAGGCAGAGAATTTGTATTTTTATCTGCAACTTACATACCAAATTTTAAGATTCTTTAACAGGGTTGTCTTATATTAAAAAATCAATATGTGCTTTGGGTGATTTTGTACAAGAAAAGATACTGTGGCTGAATATAAAAGTGTACAAAAAGTGGAGCATATCGGATTCGAACCGATCACCTCTACGCTGCCAGCGTAGCGCTCTAGCCAAATGAGCTAATGCCCCTTTTGTAGAAAAGCGGTGCAATAATAGTAACTTTAGAATAAGGTAAAAATGTTGAGCAAAAAAATACAGTATATAAACTAAGACTCCTCACAGAATTGCTTTCGGTGAGGAGTCACTATGGTGAGCTGGTGCTTCGTCTATCCTAAAAAGGCGTCTAGCAAATTAGGGTTGGTATGTTGTTTTAATTTTTGCATAGAGCGTTCTTTAATTTGGCGCACTCGTTCACGGGTAAGCCCAAATTTTTGCCCTATTTCTTCTAAGGTCATGGGTTCTTTACCTCGTAAACCAAAGTAGCTGGTAATAATTTCAATTTCTCGTTCGTTTAGCTGCTCCAGCATGGCAAAGAGTTCGGCTTCGGCACTTTTTTTAATAAGGCTTTGCTCGGGAGTCATATCTTCTATGTTAGAAAGTGTATCGGCAAGGCTGGAGCCTTCGGTAAAGCGGGCATCGGTGGAGAGGGTTGGTGTATTATTTTTAAAGTAATCGTTCACATCTTCTTTACTCATGCCCACATGCTCTGCCAGTTCATCAATACTGGGTTCGCGCTGGTATTCTTGCTCGAATGCTTGGAAAGCACGATTTATTTTTGTGAAGGTTCCTACCTTGTTAATAGGTACGCGGATAATGCGCGATTGCTCAATAATGGCTTGCATAATGGCTTGGCGAATCCACCAAACGGCATAGGAAATAAATTTGAAGCCTTTGGTTTCGTCAAATTTTTTGGCGGCTCTGATTAATCCTAAATTGCCTTCGTTTATTAAATCGCTGAGTGGCAGCCCTTGGTTTTGATATTGTTTGGCTACGCTTACTACAAAGCGTAGGTTAGAATTTACCAGTTCTTCTAATGCTTCTAAATCATCGTTTTTTATGCGCTTGGCTAAATTTGCTTCTTGTTCGGAAGTGAGCATGTTGGTTTTGCCTATTTCCGATAGGTATTTTTCTACACATTCACTATCGCGCTGGGTAATTTGGTTGGTAAGTCTTAGTGCTTTCATTTAATAGGATTTTCAAGTTTTTCGTTAGTTCATCATGTAATACGCGTTCTGTTAAAAAAATGTTTCGCTGGGTATTGACAAAATCTAAACTTCGCATTATGCTGTTTGGGCTTCTCAAAAAATACTTACGTTTGAACCATTATGCAACGCATTTATTTAGATAATGCTGCCACCACACCTTTAGATAAAAGAGTGTTAGATGAAATGTTGCCATACTTTACAGAGCAATTTGGCAACCCAAGTTCCATTCATTTTTATGGTAGGAAGCCAAAGGCAGCGATTGAAAAAGCTCGAAAACAGGTAGCCGGATATTTGAATGTTTCGCCCGGAGAAATTTTCTTTACCAGCGGAGGTACCGAGAGTAATAATATGGCACTGAATGCTGCAGTGTATTCACTGGGAGTTAAAAGAATTATTACATCTAAAACGGAGCACGATTGTGTGTTAAATACTTCGTTGCACTTAGCAAAAGCTGGTGTAGAAATAGTGTTTGTGCCGGTAGATGGCAAAGGGAATATTGATATGAATGTGCTGCAACAATTGTTGCAAGATACTAAGTGTACATTGGTAAGTCTTATGCACGTAAACAACGAAATTGGAACTATTACCAATATCGCAGCTATAGCACAATTGTGCGAGCATTATGGCGCTTATTTCCATACCGATACAGTACAGAGTTTGGCTTATTTTTCATTTGATTTGCAGCAGTTGAAAGTTCATTTTTTGAGTGGCTCGGCACATAAGTTTCACGGGCCCAAAGGTGTTGGCTTTTTATATATCAACAGCCAAATAAATGTGCAACCCATGTTTTATGGCGGAGGGCAAGAAAGGAATATGCGCGCTGGTACCGAAAATGTACCATCTATTGTAGGTTTAGGGAGGGCGTTGGAGTTGGCGCAGCAAGAAACCGCAAGCACGTTAGCCCATTTTTTACTGCTAAGAAATGAAATGAAACAGCAACTAGCGCAGGCTATTGCAGGTGTGGAGTTTAATGGAGCGCAAGAAAATGTGTTTGCGAAAATACTAAGTGTGTCGTTGCCGCCACATGCTAAAAACGAAATGCTGCTAATGAATTTAGATATGGCCGGCATTGCGGCAAGTGGAGGCAGTGCTTGCTCTTCGGGTACCGAAAAAGGCAGCCATGTATTAGAAGCAATTGGTGCAGATGAAAGCAGGAAATCGCTTAGATTTTCGTTTTCTAAGTTTAATACCATAGAGGAAGTTACAACTGCCGCAAAGGTGCTGGCAAATATTTTTTAATGTAGTTATAGGTTTACATAAAGAAGCGGACACAACTTGTTATTATTCTACATTGCTGTTTATGATTTTGTGCTGTTGCTTTACTACATAGCAGCAGTTTTAGTTGCTCCATTTATGCCCAAGGCAAAGCAGTGGTTACAAGGCAGAAAGGAAACACAGCAGCGGTTAAGTACTTGCTCGTGTAAGAATCGCATTTGGTTTCATTGCAGTTCGCTGGGAGAGTTTGAGCAAGCGCGCCCACTCATAGAAATGGTAAAACGTGAAGTGCCCGATTGTTATATCTATTTGAGCTTTTTTTCGCCATCGGGTTTGGAGCCAACTAAGAATAAGCAGGTGGCAGATCTAATATTCTACCTTCCGCACGATACTCGAAGCAATGCACAATGGCTGTTAGGTCAGCTACAGCCAACCTTGGTTTTTTGGACAAAGTACGATTTCTTTTTTCATTACTTGAGCGAGTTGCAAGCAGCTAAAGTGCCTACAGTGCTATTTGCTGCAAGGTTTTTGCCTAATCAAGTTTTCTTTAAAGCATATGGTGCTTTACACAAAAGAATGCTTACTTTTTTTTCTTATGTATTGGTACAAGATAGCAATTCTAAAAAGTTGTTAGATACAATTAGGATAGAAAGTGAAGTTGTAGAAGATACCAGATTCGATAGAGTAAAAGCCATTGCTCAGCAATCATTTTCCAATGAAATAATTGAGCGATTTTTGCAAGGAAACAAGCGGGTGTTGGTGGCGGGTAGCACATGGTTAGACGATGAAAAAATAATTGCCGCAGCACTGCAACAAAGTAGTGATGTAAAAGTTATTGTGGCTCCTCATCAAATTACAGAAAGTAATTTGTTGGCAACAGAAAGTTTGTTTGCAGCACAACAAGCGCAAGTTGCTTTTTACAGTAAATTTTGTGATGCCGATGCAAGCAAGAAGGTATTGATTATTGATAATATAGGAATGCTTTCGCACTTATATCGCTATGCGCAGGTTTGCTATGTGGGGGGAGGTTTTGGCGCAGGCGTGCACAATGTTTTAGAGGCAGCGGTATATGGCAAACCGGTGGTGGTGGGAACTAATTTTCATAAAAGTTTAGAATGCATTGAACTTATCCGTGCCGGAGCAATATTTTCAATTTCAAATGCAGTAGCATTAGCAGCAGTAATGGAAATGTTGGAAGATAGCAGTAAGTTGAAATCTGTTGAAGCTATTGCACTTCAATTCATTGAGAAAAATAGCGGAGGCACCCAAAAAATATTTAGTCATGCAAAGCAATTTTTTAAGTAGAGTAATAGGCATAGTTTTTTTTGTGGCGATGGTTGGAATGGCACAAGCGCAGTTTATTGCGCCATATAGCGATTTCAACAATATACAGTATGTGTTTGACGATGGGCAAACCTATAAAATAGAGCCACAACCTTTCCGCAGTTTTAAGGTGGGTAAGAAGGTGTTGGCATACATTCCACAGAACGATCGCTTAAAGATTTACTACCAGGGCAAGGGCTATAATGCTTCTGCTATTGTGCCCAACTATTTTGTAACCGATAATCTATTTGTATTCCGAAATATAAACAGCATAAAGGTGCTGTGGGAGAATGAATTGAAGCAAATAGAATTTCAATTTAGAGAAGATACCGATAGGCTTTGGGTAAGCGATAGCTTAGTTGTTTGGACAAATCCATTTAGAGAAACCAACGTTTTTTACAACGGATCGGTGAAAAAAATAGATGATCTAAACATGAATTCCGATGGTGCAAAAATTGGCGATAATGTATTTGCATACACCGATATTTCGGGAAATTTCAAAGTGTTTTACAAAGGTAAATTACAAGTGCTCGAAACGTATGTGCCCGAAGAGTTTTATGTAAATAGAGATATAGTTTGTTATCTCGATTACCAAAGCAACTGGAAGTTTTTCTTTGAAGGAAATTTGTATGAAACCAATATAAACAATGTAAAGAAAGTGTTTCCGTGCGAACGTAAATTTGTGTTTGTTTCTAGGCTAAACGAATTGAGTGTTTGGGAGAATAATGAAGAAAAAGTATTGCTCAATTATGAACCATCCACCATTGAAGTAAAAGAGAATATGGTAGTGTATGCCGATAATGGAAGAAACCTTTATTGCTATTACAATGGCAATAATATTTGGGTTGAACGCTACATTCCAACCGAGTGGGAGATAGACAACGATATCCTGGTTTACAAAGATATTAACGGTCGTTTAAAGGGCGTTTACTATGGAAAAGAAGTTGCAGTAAGCGACCAAATTGTACAGAAATTTAACTTGTACAACGAGGTAGTTACCTACTCGCTACAACCATACGAAACAAAAATTTGGTGTAAAGAAAAAACCTACACTTACCGATAAATTATGTACGAAATTTTAAGACATTTTCTATTCAACATGGATGCCGAAAAGGCACACCATTTTACCATTCAAATGTTGCAACTATTTAAGCGGAATCCGGAAATGCTACACTGGTTTTTCGGCAAGCCAATAGTTGAAAATTCACTTCAGCGCGAGGTGTTTGGCTTGCAGTTTGCCAATCCGGTTGGCTTGGCTGCGGGCTTAGATAAAAATGCAGAAGTAATAGATGAAATGGCTGCATTAGGCTTTGGTTTTGTGGAAATTGGTACTGTAACTCCCAAGCCGCAGCCCGGCAATGAAAAACCTCGTTTATTTCGCTTGGTAGAAGATAAGGCACTTATAAACAGAATGGGCTTTAATAATGTGGGTGCAGACCTTGCCGCAGCACGATTAAGTAGGCGCAAAACAAAAATAATTGTAGGTGCCAATATTGGTAAAAACAAGCTAACACCAAACGAAGAGGCGCATCGCGATTACGAAATTTGTTTCAATACTTTATTTGATACTGCTGATTATTTTGTGGTGAATGTAAGTTCGCCTAACACACCGGGGTTGCGCGCTTTGCAAGACAAAGAATCGCTCACTAAAATACTGGCAAGTTTGCAGCATATAAATGCGGGAAAAACCACTCCCAAGCCATTGTTGCTTAAGATTGCACCCGATTTAAATGAAAGCCAAATTAAAGATGTTGCCGCAGTGGCTAAAGAAACACAGTTAAGCGGAATAGTGGCAACCAACACTACCATTAGCCGCTCAGGCTTGGTAATGCCAGAAGCTGAAGTAGAAAAAATTGGAGCAGGTGGCTTGAGCGGAAAACCATTAACCAATGCTTCTACTGCTGTAATTAAAACGTTGCAGGCGGCACTTAAAGAAGCGGGTGTTGAAATTCCGGTGATTGGTGTTGGTGGTATTATGAGTGCCAACGATGCCAAAGAAAAATTAGATGCCGGAGCTGCATTGGTGCAGCTTTATACCGGTTTTATATACAGCGGACCACCGTTGGTGCGTAGCATTAACCGTCTTTTGTTGCCATAGGAAGTGCGATGTGCATATAGGTGCTACTGTTTTACTACTGTACGAAAAAGCAGAAACCAACTTGTTTTTAATGGAAAAAAAAGTGTGCTAAAAGCGTAAGGGCGCAGCTATCTGCTCTATCTTCAAACCCATAAAATTAGCGCACATGTTTTACGAATTTCTTTCTCCTGCCGATGTAGAATTAATAGTTGGCGATGAACAATTTCAATTGAACCAAATTGGAAATCATATAAAATACTTTACCGGAGAGGCAATTGATTTGCAGGAGTTCAACATGGCAATAGTTGGCGTAACCGATGGCAGAGGCGATGTTGAAAACGAAGGCTGTGCGGGCGCTCCAAACGAAGTAAGAAAGCAACTTTTAAAGTTGTTCATTCCTTCAAAGAATCAATTTAAGGTAATAGACTTAGGCAATATTATTGCTGGAGAAACAGCCCGCGATACATACTTTGCATTGGCATCGGTAGTGTTGAAATGCATTACACACAAAGTAGTGCCAATTATCTTGGGTGGAAGCCACGATATTTCTTTCGGTCAATTTTTGGGATACCAAGATTTGCAAGGTATGATAAACGTAGCCAATATTGATGCACGTATAGATATGGGAGCTACGCCCGATGCGCCTTTGAGTGCTTCTTCATTTTTAATGCACTTGCTGATGCACCAGCCTAATATTCTTTTTAATTACAGCCAGTTGGGGCATCAAAGTTATATGAACGATCCAAATGCCGTAGATACCTTGGAGAGCTTGGGTTTCGATTGTTTTCGTTTGGGTATGATGCAAAGCAATATTGAATTGGCAGAACCAATTGTGCGCGATGCCGATATGGTTTCTATTGATATTAGCTGTGTGCGTATGAGCGATGCTCCTGCACATGCACAAGCATCACCACACGGTTTTTATGGCGAAGAACTTTGCCAAATTACACGCTATGCAGGTATGAGCGACCGCGTTAGTTCTATTGGTTTTTATGGCATGAATCCACATTATGATATTAACCAGCAAAGTGCTCAATTATACGCGCATGCAGTGTGGTATTTTATGGAAGGTTACTACTGTAGAAAGAATGATATACCTGTAGAAAATTCAAACTACTTGTGCTTTAAAGTAAACTTGGGTGTTACCGATCACGAAATTGTTTTTTGGAAAAGTAACCTTACCGATAGATGGTGGATGGAGCTGCCTTTTAAGAATACTAAATACTCGCGCGAACAATTACTGGTTCCTTGCACTTATGCCGATTACCAAATGGCATGCAACGATGAGGTGCCCGATAAATTTATGAAGTACTATACCAGAATGTTGTAATACTTACAAGTATTCTATTTCGATTTTTAAATCGGCAAAACTGCGCACCATGGCACCTACACCACAGTACTTCTCTTGCGATAGGTTTACTGCTTTTTGCATTTTTTCTTTATCGCTTTCGTTGGCCAATTTTATAGAGTATTTCAAATAAACCTTGTTGTAAATTTTAGGATGCTCATCGGTTAGTTCACCATCGGTAGAAACCGAGAAATTAGAAAACTCAACTTTCATTTTGTTTAGTAATGAAATGATGTCCATGGCTGTGCATCCTCCTAAAGCTGATAGAATAAGCGCTTTAGGACGTACTCCTTTATTTTCGCCTCCAACCTCTTCGGCTGCATCTACTAGAAATGTGTGTCCGTTTTGGTGCACTTCCAATTGCATTTTGCCAATGTGTTTTACAGTGCCGTTTTGTATTTCTCCCATAATAGAATGTGTTTTTAGTTACAAAATATTTCCATTTACAATAGTGTGTGCTATGCAGTTACCGCCAAAAAAGTAAGGTATGGCAGCAATGCTTTCGATGGGTTTAGTAATAATTAAATCTGCCTTTTTTCCTATGGTTATGCTTCCGTGTTTGCTCTCTGTTTGCATAGCATAAGCTCCGTTTATGGTGGCGGCTGCAATTGCTTCTTTTGGCAGCATTTTCATTTGTATGCATGCTAATGATAGCACAAAGGGCATATTGCCGCTGGGTGAGGAGCCGGGGTTAAAATCGGTGGCTAATGCAATGGGCAATCCCTCGTCTATCATTTGGCGGGCAGGTGCGTAAGGCAGGCGTAAAAAAAATGCCGTAGATGGTAGCAAAGTTGGCATGGTGTTGCTATTCTTCAAAAGTGCGATGTGAGCAGCAGAAGTGTGCTCTAAGTGATCTACGGATCGGGCTTGGTAGTGTACACCTGTTTCTATGCCGCCTGTTTCGCCTAGTTCGTTTGCATGTAGTTTGGGAACTAAGTTGTATTTTAAACCTGCTTCTAAAATGGTGGCTGTTTGTTGTGGTGTAAAGAAACCTTTGTCGCAAAACACATCAATAAAATCGGCAAGTCCTTCGTTGGCAATCGTGGGTATCATGCTATTTACAATGAGTTGCACATAGCGTTCTCTATCTTGCTTGTATTCTTCGGGAAATGCGTGCGCACCTAAAAAGGTTGCTTTAATATTCAGTTGGGTGTGTTCTTTCAGCCTTCTAATAACTTTTAGCATTTTTAGCTCGCCTTCTACGCTTAAACCATAGCCGCTTTTTATTTCTACAGAGGTGGTGCCCAAGGCAGCAATTTCGTGTAAGCGAAGTAAAGCGCTATCAAAGAGCGCTTCTTCCGAAGTGTTGTTTAGTCGCTTGGCAGAGTTTAGAATGCCACCGCCATTGGCAGCAATTTGTTCATAACTCAGTCCTTTTATTTTATCTACAAATTCGTTTTCTCTACTGCTGGCAAATACTAAATGTGTGTGCGAATCGCACCAGCCGGGTAGCACCAATCTATCGGTAGCATCTATAATTTTATCGGCTCTTTCGGGGGCGTTTCTTTGCTCGCCAAATGCAGCAATAGTACCATTTTCAACTAGTAAGAATGCATTTTCTATACTCTTATAGTTGTTCATGGCTGCCCCCTTGAGCATTGTTTGCTCCGGTGATAGAACTACTTCCAGTGAAGCAATATTTTGTATAAGTAAAGATGACATGTTTGCAAGTTACAATTTTTGTAATGATGGCGTGAAGTGCATTTAAAACTATGTGTACAACTGGTTTCAATAAGCATAAAAATGAATGGCTGCTGCCTACTATTTTGTGTGAAGTTGCAATTTCTTAGATGTGCACATGGCAGCTGAAATTTGTTTTGTAATACTATGTATATTGCCACCGCCAAGTAAATAAGTTAGAAGTGATACAAGAAAATGTAATTGTTCCGTGTTGTTATTTGCCGCCCATTTCATTTTGGAGTGTTTGGTTAAATGCAGCACACATAGAAATAGAAGCGCAAGAAAATTTCGTAAAAAGTACTTTTCGTAATAGGTGCGAAGTAGCAGGAACCAATGGTTTGTTGAAACTTTCTATTCCGGTTGAGGGAGGAAAAAGCCATCGTCAATTATTTAAAGATACAAGAATAGCCAACGATAAACGTTGGCAAAAAATACATTGGCAAACCCTTTGCAGTGCATATAGGCGCAGCGTATATTTTGAATATTACGAAGATAGATTAGCACCATTTTATCATAAGGAGTTTGAATTTTTATACGACTTCAACAGGCAGTTATTGGAACTTGTTTGTTCTTTTTTTAAAGTAGAAAAGCCAAACGCCTTTACTTCTACTTATGAAAAAGAATATGGCACAGGGGTATTAGATTTACGTAGTTACTTTAAATCTTTGAACGAAACGCTGCCGGGCAATATCCATTTTGAGGCACCGGAATATTTTCAATGTTTTGGCGACCGCACCGGATTTTTACCCAATTTAAGTGTATTGGACCTATTGTTTAGCGAGGGACCTAACGCAACTGCAAAGATTAAAGCTGCGCTAACAATACAGTGAGAAAAATGATTTTACATTCGCACTTCAAATACTAATTATGAAAACAACCATACTTACAGATACACATATTGCACTAGGTGCAAAAATGGTTCCATTTGCAGGCTACAATATGCCTGTAACTTACAGCGGATTGGTGGCAGAGCATAACCAAGTTCGCAATAGTGTAGGCGTTTTTGATGTTAGCCACATGGGAGAATTTATTTTGCGTGGTGAAAAGGCTTTAGACCTTATTCAACTTATTAGCACCAACGATGCTGCTAAATTAGCAGACGGAAAGGTGCAGTATAGCTGTATGACTAATAATGAAGGCGGTATTGTGGACGATTTACTGGTGTACCGCAAGAACGCCAACGAATACTATTTAGTAGTAAATGCTTCTAATATTGAGAAGGACTGGAACTGGATTCAGCAGCACAATACTTTTGGAGTGGAGATGGAAAATATTTCCGACAATCTTAGCTTGTTTGCGGTACAAGGACCTAATGCCATTCACGTCATTCAACAACTAACGGATGTAAACCTTTCCGAAATTTCTTACTACAGTTTTGAGGTTGGAAAAGTAGCAGGAGTAGAAGATGTAATCATTAGCTGCACAGGCTATACCGGAGCTGGCGGTTTTGAATTATACGTTTGGAATAAGGATGCAAAAAAATTGTGGGATGCTATATTTGAAGCAGGGAAAGAGTTCGGTATTTTACCATGTGGCTTAGGTTGCCGCGATACCTTACGTTTAGAAAAAGGCTTTTGCTTGTATGGAAACGATATAAACGATACTACTTCGCCCATAGAAGCAGGCTTGGGTTGGATTACCAAATTCAGCAAGCATTTTGTAAATGATACATATCATAAGGAATTAAAAGAAAAAGGCGTAGAAAAGAAACTTGTTGGATTTGAAGTGTTAGATAAAGGAGGGATACCTCGCCAGCATTATTTGTTGAAGAATGCAGCAGGTGAAACCGTTGGCACTGTTACTTCCGGCACTCATTCACCTTCGTTGAATAAACCAATTGGTATGGCTTATGTACAAGCAAAATATGCTGATGTTGGTACCGAAGTATTCTTAGAAGTACGCGATAAACTCTTAAAAACTAAAGTGGTAAAAACTCCATTTTTGTAAAAACACATTTGCTATGAATTCGGAAGTTATAGCCATCAAAAACATAAGCAAAAAGTACATCATGGGCGACCAGCTAATTGCTGCGCTCAAAGATGTGTCGCTTAGCATTCAACGCAATGAATATGTAGCATTAATGGGACCTTCCGGTTCGGGCAAATCAACCCTAATGAATATCTTGGGATGCTTAGATACACCAACTTCCGGCTCATATCTCTTAAACGGAAAAGAGGTAAGCAAAATGGAAGACGATGAGCTGGCATATATTCGCAATAAAGAAATAGGATTCGTATTTCAAACATTTAATTTACTGCCGCGATTAAGTTCGCTTGAAAATGTGGCATTGCCGTTGGTATATGCCGGAATGAGTGCTGCAGAACGTACACAGCGCAGCGAGTACGTAATGGAATTGGTAGGCTTAAAAGAACGTATGGATCATAAGCCCAATCAACTTTCGGGAGGGCAAAGGCAAAGAGTGGCTATTGCCAGAGCTTTGGTAAATAATCCTTCTATTATTCTTGCCGATGAACCTACTGGTAATTTAGATACCAAAACCAGTTACGAAATTATGAATATTTTTGAGGAAATAAACAGCAAAGGCAATACTGTTATTTTGGTTACGCACGAAGAAGATATTGCAAAACATGCCAAGCGAATTATGCGTTTGCGCGATGGACTAATTGAGTCTGATGAGGCTAATATCCCACAAAAAGCATTTGCACATTCAGGGCAATAATCAGCAGACTATAGCTACTTTTAATTGTATTAAATACGGGTATGAAAATTTATACTAAAACGGGCGATATTGGCGAAACATCATTGTTTGGCGGCAAACGCCTGCTAAAAAGCAACCTTAGAATAGAAGCCTACGGTACAGTAGATGAACTAAATTCATTTATTGGATTAGTACGCGATGTGCAAACCAATAAAGAGCAATTAGATATTCTAAAAGAAGTGCAAGATCGCCTATTTACCATTGGCGCAACCCTTGCCAGCGCACCGGATAGCAATGCACTCAAAGCAGTGCCGGATTTATACGAAGATGATGTGGTGCTGTTAGAAACTGCCATAGATAATATGGATAAAGTTTTGCCACCCATTACGCATTTTGTGTTGCCGGGCGGGCATGTGCATGTAAGCTATTGCCATATTGCACGAACTGTTTGCCGCAGAGCAGAGCGCTTAGTGGTAGCACTAAATTCACAAAACGAAATTGCTCCTTTGGCTATTAAATATCTAAACCGATTATCGGATTATTTATTTGTGCTGGGGCGCAAAATGGCATACGATTTACAAGTGGAAGAAGTGAAATGGTTTCCGCGTAAAAAGAAAGATGGCACAGTATGAATATTCTTATTATTTCGGGCAGTGTGCGCACCGGAAGGCAAACGCATAAAGTAGCCGTAGAGTTAGGAAATCAATTGATTGAAGCGGGATATCAGCACACAAAAGTTTTGGACATAGCCGCCTATAATTTGCCGGTAGCCGAAGAGCAATTTGGTAAAATACAGCAGCCCGTTCCGGGAATAGAAATTATACAGCAAGCGTTGCATGGTGCCGATGCTATGGTTTTTGTTTCACCAGAATATCATGGAAGTTTTAGTGGGGCACTCAAAAATTTTTTAGATTATTTTTCAACGGAATTTTTTCGTAAACCTATTGGTGTGGCAAGTGTTTCAACCGGAAGAATGGGTGGTATAAACGCTTCTTCCGAAATGCAGCAGTTGGTTTTATCGTTGGGTGCTTTTCCTATGCCTGTTAAGTTGATAGTTCCGTTGGTACACAATGCTTTTGCCGAAGATGGCACCCTGAAGGAAGATTTTCAGAAAGCAGGATTCAAAAGATTTGTACATGAGTTTGGATGGTTTGCTTCTGCCATTGCCGAAAAGAAAAAGCGAGATTTAAACAAAGATTCAAAGTAGCGTATTGCTATTTTTGGTTGTATCGTATAAAAAAGATAATAGGTTTGTTATGCTAAACACAAACACATGTTTTATACAAATACGCAAACCGAAAAATTGCACCACCAGCAGTTCGCATTTTTAAAAGTAAAGGAAGAAAACAACATACTGTATGTGGGACTCAATAATCCTGCACGTAAGAATGCGCTTAGCCCTCAGTTGCTGAACGAGTTGGCATTTGCAATGGCCTACGCACAGCATACAGCAAGTGTTTGGATGGTGGTATTGCAGGCAGAAGGCAATGTGTTTTGTGCCGGAGCAGATTTAAAGGCATTTGCAGGAAGCGAACTTAATGCTGCATCCAGCATTCCTGCACCGCTGCGCGATATTGTAATAGGCGAAATATTTACATCGCTGCACAAACCAAGTATTGCAAAAGTAGAAGGCGATGTGTATGCCGGAGGCTTTTTGTTGCTGTGCGGAGTGCGATTTGTATTAGCAAACAGTGGGTTAAAATTCGGATTGCCAGAAGTAAAAAGAGGCTTGTACCCATTTCAAGTAATGGCAGCACTTATGGAAGTAATGCCTGCCCGTAAAGTACTCGATTGGTGTGTGCGCGGCTATAATCTTCCGGTAGAGCAGGCCGCCAATTTAGGTTTGGTAACTCAAGTAGTAGCGCCCGGTGAAATGGAAACAGCACTAAATGCACTTATTGATGAATTGAAGCAAAATTCACCTAATGCCATGAGTATGGGAATTGCAGCGTATGAGCGCATAAAAAAGAGTGCTTCGCCCGAAGAGCATGCAGCAATGAAAACCATGCTAGGAGAATTGTTGCAAACAGAAAATGCAGTGGAAGGCTTGGCAGCATTTAAAGAAAAACGCAAACCCATTTGGAAATAGGTGTACTCAAACAGAGAATTTTGTAAACCATAATTTATACGAAATGAAAACAGTTATTACTGCAGCACTTACAGGTGTGTTGGCTAATAGAAATCAATGCCCATATATTCCATACACACCCGAAGAAATAGCAGAAGAGGCATTGCGAGCCACCAATGCTGGAGCTGCAATTTTGCATATTCATGCGCGTAAAAGTGATGGGCTGCCGGCTTACGATATAGCAACCTACAAGCAAATAGGAGAGGAGGTGCGCAAGCGTGTGCCCAATGCAATTTTAAATTATTCCACCGGGGCAATCGGTATTTCTAAAAGCGAAAGAATTCACCATGTTACTGCACTAAAGCCGGAGATGGCAGCTTTGAATATGGGCAGTATGAACTATGGCATTTACTCCACTAAAGCCAAGCAGTTTTATCATGATTTTGTATTTCAAAACCCATTTGCCGATATCCAATTTTTTCTTGAAAGAATGAAAGAAGCAGGCACTGTTCCCGAGATGGAAATTTTCGATAACGGGCATATAAATAATGCTAAGCCATTTATAGATATGGGCTTATTGCAAAAACCGTATGTAATGAGTTTTGTAATGGGTGTAATGGGCGGTATTCCTGCTACTACGCAAAACTTAATGCACCAAATTGCCTCTGTGCCGCAAGGTGCACATTGGCAGGTAATTACTGTAAGTAGAAAGCAATGGGCTTTGGCAGCAGTTGCATTGAGTGTTGGAGGCAATTTTAGAGTGGGTTTAGAAGATAACTTTTACTTGCCCAATGGCGATATGGCTAGAAGCAATGGCGAGTTAGTAGATGCTGCAGCGCAACTTACCCGTATGTTGGGTTCAGAGCCTGCAAGCATTGCAGAAACTCGCGCTATGCTTGGTTTGCCGCAGCTGTAAATTATTTTATGGAGCGAAGCGTTTCTACCAGTAAGTCTAACTCACTGAATGAAGTGTAAATATGTGGTGTAATGCGCACTCCGTTTAAGCCTTCTTGCACCACAGCCGAAGCGTGAATTTTACTCTTTTCCAATAAGTGCGCCACAATATCTTCTGCCTTTTTATGCAGCACTTCAAATGTGGCTAAGCCGCAACTATATTCTTCTTTTAATGAAGTAAGCAACTTGAAGTTAGGTATGTTTTGAAGTTGCGCTGCCCAATAGTTTTTTAGTGTGCGCAATCGGTTTTCTTTTCTTGTGCTGCCAATAGAAAGGTGAAAATCTAAGGCGGCAAGAATAGCCATTTCTGCTGCAAAGGAACGTGTGCCAAGGGTTTCAAACTTTCGTATGTTATCTCCTTTTGGATCGTATGAAGAAAGCAACGGCCAAACATTTTTTATCTTTTCTTGCTTGATGTATAACAAGCCGGTACCAAAGGGAGCACACATCCATTTGTGAAAGGATGCTGCAAAATAATCGCAGTTTAAATCGCTAATTTTAAAATCTAATTGCGCAAAGGAATGCGCACCATCTACTATTACCTCGCAGCCTTTTTGCTTAGCTATGGCTGCAATGCGAGCAACAGGAATTACTTGGCCGGTCCAGTTTATTACATGCGTGAGATGCACAATTTTTGTGCGTGGCGTTATTTGCGAAACATATTTTTCTACTAAGGCGTTTTCATTTTCTTCAGGAAAATTGAGTGTTACCCAGTTGAGTTTAATGCCGTCTTTTACAACACGTTGTTTCCACGCATTTAACATAAACGGATAATCGAATCTTGAAACCACTACTTCATCGCCAGCCTTTAAATCGAGTCCGAAAATTATGGTATTTAATCCTTCGGTTGTGTTGCGGTTAAAGGCAATTTCATCGGGAAGCACACCGCAAAAATCTGCTATTCTTTTTCTGAGCGGTTCACGTTGTTCATCTAATTTTTGCCACATAAAATACGATGGTGCAAGGTTGCTGTATCGGTAGTTCTTTATGTGTGCATCTTGTACGCTTATTGGTTGCGGACTTACGGCACCGTTGTTTAAATTTATTATGTCAGAAGAAAGTGTAAACTGGTTGCGTATTTGCTGCCAAAAAGTGGCTTCGTTTTCTTCAGAGAAGTTTACTGATAGGTTTTCTTTAAAGGCATTTGCAGCTAATGGCACTGCGGCACTTAGCAGCAGCGATTGTTTCAAAAATTCTTTTCGGCTTTTCATTTATGCCAAAGTTACCTTAAATACCTTTTCAAATGTTTGTTTAAAGATGTTTACCACCTCTATAACATTAAAATTGTTGCCTGCAATTTGCGCCATACTGGTAACTTCTTTGTTACTAATGCCACAGGGAACAATATGTTTAAAGTACGATAAATCTGTGTTGATGTTAAGTGCCATGCCGTGCATGGTAATGTGTCTGCTTATTTTAATTCCAATGGCTGCAATTTTTGCATTATCCACCCATACGCCAGGTTCGCCTTGGCTGCGGGCAGCTTCTATGCCAAAATGGTGAAGCGTTTCAATAACAGTTTGTTCTAAGTTGAATACGTATTGTGCTACACCTATTTGCAATGTATCTAAATCCCAAATGGGATACACCACCATTTGTCCCGGCCCGTGAAATGTAATATCGCCTCCGCGGTTTATTTCTACATATTCAGCACCAATAGTTTCGGGATTGGTAAGCAGGTTTTCGCGCTTGCCGCTTTTGCCCAATGTGTAAACGGGATGGTGTTGGCAAATAATGAGTGTAGGTTGTGGTTCGCCTCCTGTTTCTTTGGTAGCAACGGCTTTGTCAAACAGTGTTTGCTGGTATCTAAGTACCGAACTGTAGGGCGAAACCAAAAAGTATTTTACAGGAACACGAATCATTGAACGGGAAAGTAGAGAATTTATATAAAAGTTGTAGTCCCGTCAGGAATCGAACCTGAATCTGAGGCTCCGGAAACCTCCATACTATCCGTTGTACTACGGGACCAACAAAGCATACTGGTTCAAAAAAATATTTTCATATTTTTTTCTGATGCGCGGCAAATGTAAAATTTTGAAATTGTAGGTTTTCAAAATTATTATTGCAGTATGAGTACGCAAAAAAAATTTGAAGAAGCGCAAGTGCGCGTAAAAACACTTACCGAGCGCCCCGAAAACGAAGAGTTGCTAGATTTATATGCCTTGTTTAAGCAAGCCACAGAGGGCGATAACAACACCAAGGAGCCGGGCATGTGGGATATAAAAGAAAAATTTAAGTGGAAACAGTGGGATAGCAAAAGAGGCATGAGCAGCGAAGAGGCTATGCAAGCATATACCGCATTGGTAGATACTTTACTTGGGAAATACAGCCATAGCTAATATTTTGAAGGTGTGAATAAAGATTTATAGCAACAATTTGCACTAAGTCTTTGATATTAAGTTTGAATTGCTACATTTGCACCCGCTTTTAAAGTAAGGCTCGTTCGTCTATCGGTTAGGACATCTCCCTTTCACGGAGGAAAGAGGGGTTCGATTCCCCTACGGGCTACAAGGCGTAAAGATTTCTTTACGCCTTTTTCTTTTTTACAACCGTTCGGTTAAACAGTTTCAATTGCATACATAAAATTATATTCTGTGTTATATAGTCTGTATAGGTGTGTTTTAAGGCGGTTGCAATAAATTGAGAGGAATAGAGAGATATTGGAAAAAAGAAAAGGGTGTGAAACTTGCGTCTTACACCCTTTGTGCTCTCGAAGGGAGTCGAACCCCTAACCTTCTGATCCGTAGTCAGATGCTCTATCCAGTTAAGCTACGAGAGCTCCTTTTCTTTATTTTTTCAAAAGAGGGTGCAAATATAGCATTCGTATTTTATTTTCACAGCAAAAATTTTCTTTCATGGCTCTAACACCATCAAATATGATTCCGCTGGGTACGCTTGCTCCCGATTTTTCTTTGCCGGATACAGTTTCGGGTAGAGAATTTTCTTTTTACGATATAAAAGGAATAGCGGGAACCTTGCTTGTATTTATGTGTAATCACTGTCCTTATGTAAAACATATCAACCATCAATTTGCAGCCATTGCAGCAGAGTATGGGCAAAAAGGAATTGGTATTGCCGCCATTAGTTCTAATAATGTAGAAAAATATCCGGACGATGCTCCCGATAAAATGAAAGAGTTGGCATTGGAAGAAAATTTTGTGTTTCCGTATTTATACGATGAAACACAAGCAGTGGCTAAATTGTATGATGCTGCTTGCACACCCGATTTTTATTTGTTTAATGCAGAGAATAAATTGGTATATCGCGGACAGTTTGATGATTCGCGACCAGGAAATAATGTGGCTGTTACCGGAAAAGATTTATTGGCAGCCATGAATGCGTTGCTTGCAGGCAGGGAAATTTCGCCTGTGCA
This sequence comes from Chitinophagales bacterium, assembly GCA_019638515.1. NCBI lineage: Bacteria > Pseudomonadati > Bacteroidota > Chitinophagia > Chitinophagales > Chitinophagales bacterium. The sequence goes on from JAHBTS010000008.1 coordinate 46,077, forward strand.
GCGACCGAGCATGGGCTGTAACATTAAATGGAAAACTGCATGAAATATCTCTTAGTTTTGTTGTTTCCATGTGTGATATTTGCTTCGGGAAATGAAGCATTGAGCATTGCATTGCTAAAATATAATGGTGGTGGAGATTGGTATGCCAATCCTACTTCGCTCCCCAACCTTATTAGTTTTTGCAATAAAAATTTAAATACCAATATAGATGCAGAACCGGGTACGGTTGAGGTTGGCAGCCCGGAAATTTTTAATTACCCGTTTTTGCACATGACGGGACATGGTAATGTGGTTTTTAACAATGCAGAAACTGATAACTTACGAAATTACTTAATGGCAGGGGGCTTTCTACATGTGGATGATAACTACGGCATGGATAAATTTATTCGCCCGCAATTAGAAAAGTTGATTCCAGGAAGTAAGTTGATGGAGTTGCCTTTTAATCATCCTATTTTTAATCAAAAATTTAAGTTCTCCGGTGGCTTGCCCAAAATACATGAGCACGATAATAAACCGGCACAAGCATTTGCATTGTTTTACGAAGGTAGAATGGTGGTGCTATACACTTATGAGTGCGATTTGGGTGATGGATGGGAAGATGCGGAAGTGCATAAGGACCCGGAAGAAACGCGACAAAAGGCATTGCGCATGGGTGCCAATATCATTAATTATGTTTTTGGGAATTAAGTGCAATCTTATATTCACCACATTTATTTTCTATTAAAACTATTACATTGCTGGTAGAAAAATTTTTAGATTTTAATAAACAGCACCAACTTTTTTCCACTAAAAGAAGAGTGTTGGTTGCTGTAAGTGGTGGTGTGGATTCTATGGTGCTTTGCTCGTTGCTGCAGCAGGCAGGATATAGTTTTGCAATGGCGCACTGCAATTTTGGATTAAGAGGCGAGGAGAGTAATGGCGATGAGCAATTTGTAAGCGATTATGCAACGCAAAATGAAATAGAGTTTTATATTGAAAGGTTTGATACAGCAACGTTTGCAGCCGAAAGTAAATTATCGGTACAAGAGGCGGCTCGCCAGTTGCGCTATGCTTGGTTTAATAAAATTTGCAGAGAAAAGAAGTTTGATTTTATAGCCACGGCACACCATTTAAACGATAATATTGAAACCATACTTTTTAACCTTTCGCGCGGTACCGGTATAAAGGGATTAAGAGGAATTTTGCCCAAGCACGATAATATTATTCGTCCATTATTGTTTGCTACCAGAGCAGAAATAGAGGCCTTTGCTATGCAAGAAAAATTGCAGTGGCGCGAAGATAGTTCTAATGCTTCCGATAAGTATTCGCGCAATTTTATCCGCCATCAAATTATTCCACTTTTTAAGGAATTGAATCCGTCTTTTGAAGAAACATTTGCCGAGAACATTGCTGTTTTTTCTGAGGTAGAAAAACAGTTCAATACACATTTTGCAAAGGTGGCTAAAACATTATTGTTTCATAGGCATGGCGATGTATATATAGCTATCGAAAAGTTGAAGCAGTTGCAAGACAGGCGCAGCATTCTATTTACATATCTGAGTGGTTTTGGTTTCAATGCGCAGCAAGTAGATAGCATGCTGGCACAGTTGCACGGGCAAGCAGGTGCAGTATATGAAAGTGGGCAAGCACGCATTATTCGCGATAGAAAATTTTTAATACTTACTAAGGGAAAGACTGAGGCTGCATCGCAACATTATGTTTACTCAGATTCTTGCGAGGTTAAAAGTGCAGATTTTACATTGAAAGTAGCACCGGTACACGCAGTGCCAGCTTCGCTTAAAACAGCTGCAAATTCCATTTGGGTGAATGCACAAATGTGCACTTTCCCATTAACGCTGCGCAAGTGGAAAGCAGGCGATTATTTTTACCCGTTTGGCTTTAATCTTAAAAAGAAAAAAGTAAAGAAGTTCTTAACCGATATAAAGTTGCCGCTGCATAAAAAGGAAGATGTATGGGTTTTAGAAAGCAATAAAAAAATTGTGTGGGTAGTTGGTTTCCGTGCCGATGAGCGCTTTAAGGTAATGCCTAATTCACCAGTAATAAGCATAACAGTGTTGCCACATGAGAGTACTGCTGATTGAACCTTTTTTTACAGGCTCGCATAAGCAGTGGGCATTAGGTTGGCAGCAACACAGTGCATTTCAAATAGAGTTGCTTACACTGCCGGGCTATCATTGGAAGTGGCGCATGCATGGCGCAGCAGTTACATTGGCGCAATTATTTCTTCGGTTAGAAAATAAACAGTTCGATGCAATAGTGGCGACTGATATGTTAGATGTAAGCCTATTCAAATCACTTACTGCGGTATATACATCTTCTACTCCAATGGTGCTGTACATGCACGAAAACCAATTAACATATCCGTGGAGCGCAACAGATGCAGATGTGTTGCTAAAGCGCGATAATCATTATGCCTTTATCAATTATACTTCTGCCTTGGTTGCCAATGCGGTATGGTTTAATTCTCAGTATCATCTTCGTAGTTTTATAGACGCGTTGCCACAATTTTTGAAGCAATTTCCCGATTTTAATAATCTTGAGACCATTGCAGCCATTGAGCAGAAAAGTAAGGTAGTTTACTTAGGAATTGATTTAGAAAAGTATGAGCAGAAGAAGCCGGCCATTGTAGAAAAGTACACAAGGTGTTTAGTACTTTGGAATCATAGATGGGAGGGCGATAAGAATCCTATTCAATTTTTTGAAGCACTCTTTTTATTGCAAGAACATGGCATAGATTTTAAGTTGGCAGTACTGGGTGAATTGTTTAAAAATACACCAGCCATTTTTAAGGAAGCAAAAGAAAAATTGAGCGAAAATATTGTGCATTGGGGTTTTGCCGAAAGCGAGGAGGCATATTGCCAATGGTTGTGGAAAGCAGATTTGCTCCCTGTAACTTCGCATCAAGATTTTTTTGGCGCAAGTGTGGTAGAAGCCATGTTTTGCAACACAGTACCCTTGTTGCCTAAGCGATTGGCTTATGCCGAGCATGTGCCGCAGCAGTTTTCATCTACCTTTTTTTATGATGAAAACGATTTTGTGAGTAAGCTGCAAAAGCGCATTATGGATGTAAAATATCTCCGCACTATGAATACACGCCAATGGGTAGAAAAATACGATTGGAAAACGTGCGTAGCGGAATATGATAATGGTTTAAGAGAAATGATTAAAACTGCAAGATGAATAAGCAATCTATTTCGGTTTTTGCTCCGGCAACAGTTGCCAATGTAGCATGTGGTTTTGATGTGTTGGGGTTTGCCGTAGAGCAGCCTGGCGACACAGTAAAGCTAACCTTAAATAATACGCAAGTAGTAAGCATTACAAGCATTGCAGGCGATGGTGGCAGGTTGCCGCTTGCTGCCCCCAAAAACACGGCAGGAGTAGCTATAATTGAATACCTGAGGCACATTGGCAAAGAGCAAGGTGTTGAAATTTCTATTGAAAAGAAACTGCCACTGGGCAGTGGTTTAGGCTCTAGTGCAGCAAGCTCGGCAGCAGCAGTAGTAGGCATAAATGAATTGATGGGTAAGCCGCTTTCTAGAAAAGAATTAGTACCATTTGCAATGGAAGCAGAGCGCATTGCTTGTGGTGCTGCACATGCCGATAATGTGGCACCTGCAATTTTAGGTGGCTTCGTATTGGTAAGAAGCTACGAACCATTGGATATTATAGAGATTCCATCGCCCGACAACTTGTTTTGTGCGGTAGTAAATCCACACATAGAATTGCGTACCGAAGATGCACGAAAGGTATTGAGGCGAGAAGTGCAGTTACACGATGCCATTGCCCAATGGGGCAATTTAGCTGCCCTTATTGCTGGTTTAATGAAACCGGATTTTAATCTTATAGGACGCTCCTTGCACGATGTGGTTGCGGAGCCTATGCGTGCGCTGTTAATTCCAGGTTTCAACGATATTAAAGATGCTGCACTAAATGCAGGCGCATTGGGTTGCAGTATTTCAGGTTCCGGGCCTTCGGTGTTTGCACTTTGTGAGCATAGCACTATTGCTCAAAACGTGGCATTGGCTATGCAGCAGGCATTTGCAGCAATTGACCTCAACAGCGATGCATATATTTCTAAAGTAAACAAAAGTGGTGCTGCAATTGTGTAAATTCGGTAGAGGCGTTCAACATTATTCTGTTTTCAATAAAAATTTGCAACCTTACATTTGGAATGAAACAATACACCTTTCAATTATTATTTTTCTTGTTGGCAGCTTTCTTTTTAGGTTCTTGTGGCGAAAGCCATTCTAAGAAGGTAGATGTGAGCGCTATTCAAGTAGATGCTAAGATTGAGCCGTTTTACAAAGATTTTTTTTCGTTGAATGCAGAAAATTTTGAAGCGCAAGAGGCATCGTTGAAATTAAAGTACAATGGATTTTATCCTTTTTATGTACACGATGTGATGGGCGATTTTCAAGTTGCCAATACACAGCGTTTACCCAAAGAAAACATGCTTGCATTTTTGGCAGATACGGGCGTTCGTTCGCTCTATGATACGGTTGCATTCCGATATAGCAATACCGATGTGTTGCAGCAAAACATCGCCAACCTTTATCGCCATATCAGGTACTATTTTCCGGAATTTCCGCTGCCTAAGCCGGTTACAATTATTTCGGAGTTTAGCTATGGTGCTTTTACTTTCGATACTACCGTTTTGGCTATTAGTTTAGATATGTATTTGGGACAGCAGTATCCGGTTTATACTTACTTGGATATTCCACGGTATGTACAGCGCAAATTACGCAGCGATTTTATAGTGCAAAACTGTGCCGATGTGTTGTATAACATGTATTTTGGCGATGATGTTTACCAACCCGGAACACCTTTGCTCGATGCTATGATTAACAAAGGGAAGAAACTTTATTTTATGGAGATGATGCTTCCCAATTTGCCGGATAGTTTAATTATTGGATACACCAGAGAGCAAGACCAATGGTGCCGAAGCAGCGAGTATGCTATTTGGCAATACATGAACCAGCGCGACTTGTTATATACACAAAGTTTTATGGAGCATAAGCGGTATTTATCGGATGGCCCTACCACCACAGGTATGCCTCCCGAAAGTCCCGGAAACATTGGTAGTTGGGTTGGTTGGCAAATTGTGCGCAAGTTTATGAAAGAGTCGGGCGGCAAAGTGAGCTTGCGCGATTTATGTACAAAGTACGATGCCAAAACCATTGCATCGAAAGCGAAATATAAGCCGAAAGGACAGTAGTATTTTTAAAACATATTTGCACTATGGAGCACATTACCGGAAGAGAACAGTGGGTAGGAAAATTTTTTAGAGTATTGAACTCTGCGGTTTGTTCTGCAATGGCTTATTTGGTGGTACTTTTTACGTGCGGTGCTACTAAATCTTTCGTAGAAAAGTTATATGATATCAAGTCTAAGTTGGTGTTTTATGAATCTTTTCCAATTTCAAAGGGAACCGATATTTGGTATCTAAAAGATATCGTAATTGTATTTTCTTCAGGGATATTGGCATCGGTGGTGGTGGGGCTGCTTGGCTTATTGGTATTCCATAGATTGAAGCATTTTAATATTCCTTCAGCCATTTTTTTCTTATGGTTATATGTGTGGGCAATTGCCATGTTTTGTGCGCAAGGTTTATTGGCGCTGTTGGGTTTAGAAGAATATTATTCACCATATTTTAATAACTTGGTAATAGTGTTGGCATGGCTGCATGTGCCTAAAATTTTTGCATATATTTTAATGCCGCTTTCTATAGGATTATTAACGTTTTTGTGCTTTTTTTCTACCCGGCCATTTATTTCTATGGCATATTCTTACGGCAAGGTAAACAAGCTGGAAAAGCGGAGAAAGTATTTTGTAGAAGTAGCGGTAGTTCCCTTTATTATTAGTGCTTTATTTGTAACAACGCTTATTTTGCCGGAGCCATTTACATATACCAATTTAATTTATGTTGGCTACGGAGCATTAGGTCTTGTTATTAGCTGGTATTTGCTTTTTTATGTGGATGTGGATAGAGAAGGTGTGTTTAGAAATGAGGCTTTGCAACGTTTTAATCTTTTTATTGTGTTGATGTTTGTGCTGGTAATGGCAGCTATTTATTGGAAACTGTACGATGGTATTAAAGTAGGATAAAAAAATCAATTCAATGTATAATACAATTCTGTTTGAAATTAACGAAGGCGTAGCAACGCTTACGCTCAACCGTGCCGATAGGTTTAATGCTTTTAATGAAGAAATGAGCCGCGAAGTAATAGATGCCATAAAGCAAACGGCAAAGAACGAAGCTGCGAGGGTATTGGTAATTACGGGTGCGGGCAAGGCTTTTTGCAGCGGTCAAGATTTAAAAGATGCAGAGGCCGCGAAGGGAAGAAGTTTAAGCGATTCGGTATTACGTAGGTATAATCCTATGATTTTGGGCTTGCGCGAAATGCCCAAGCCTGTAATAGCAAAAGTAAATGGTGTGGCTGCCGGAGCCGGTGCATCTTTGGTTTTTGCTTGCGATTATATTGTGGCAGCAAAGAGTGCTGTTTTTGTAGAGGCATTTGTGAATATTGGTTTGGTACTCGACTCCGGAGGCTCTTACTTTTTGCCTCATGCTTTGGGCTATAATAAGGCATTTGAATTGGCAACCTTGGGCGATAAGTTTTCGGCAGAGCAAGCTTATGGTTGGGGTTTGGTAAACAAGTTGGCTGAAGATGAGCAACTTAATGATGTGGCGAATGCTATAGCAGCAAGGTATGCCACCGGAGCTACCAAAGCTATTGGTTTAATAAAACGCATGTTGAATAAAGCAGGCACAGCATCGCTGGCAGAAATGTTGCAGCAAGAAGCATGGAATCAAGAAATAGCTGGTAGAAGCGAAGACTACCGCGAAGGTGTAGCTGCATTTGTAGAAAAACGCAAAGCTGCATTTAAAGGAAAATAGCTGGTAGTTGTTTAAAGTTCCTCGTACTCAAAAGTAGGGTAGCCACGCTCGAATTTTTCGTTGTAAAAATCTAAGAAGCGCAGCTTGTAAAAGCGTTGGTCTCGTGTTTTAATAAAGAATATTTTATAGGGCGATACTTTGTATTCCGTGTAATCGTATTGTTTCCAATCGTAGCCAATTACATCTCTATTGGGCGAAAAATATTCTTGTTTTAAATCGCTGAGTTTTGAATTGGAATAGCTTATGCTGGAATCTGCATAAGCTTCTATTTGCAATGGGTTCGATAGCGCACCTACTACAATATATGGCAAATAGTATGGGTCGTAAAATACATAACTATATCGGGTAAAAACTATATCCCATGCTTCTTTGGCGGGTTCTATTTCTACTAAACTTCCTCCGTTTTGAAAAGAGAAATACCGATAGCACGAAACTCCATTTTTTGAAACGGAAAATACATGCTCATCGCTGCCATCGGGAAAGGCAAAACGTATATTGTAAGTGTTGGCGGCAAAGCTTTCAATTTGTATTTTTCGGTAGCCTAAAAGATTACCGTTTATATCTTTCCCAAGTTGAATAAGGTACACTTCTTTTTTAGATGCAGTGCTGCCATTATTTTGTTCCCACCAAGTGCCAATGGCATTAGAATCTAGGTTAAAATCGGGTTTGTCTAATAGCCAGCCATCGGCAGAAAGTGTATCGCTGTAAGTAACTTTGCTAAAGTCGGTTTGGTTGGTGCGCTTTGCCATCATCAGCTTACTTCCATTGAGCCAAATGGCAATTTTACTGTCGGTATTTTCAAACATTAAATCAAAGGTTTCGGGGTTGCTTTCTTTTACAATTTGGCCGCTTTGCAGGTTAAAGAAAAACATGTTTTGGTAAGTAGGAGTCATTGGTACTACGATATGCTTATCGCTGTTTGCCGATCCTTTGGGTGTAAGTGGTTTTTCTTTAAAACAAGATGAAAAAGTAAACATTACAATACCGCATACTACAGCCGTAATAGTAGTTGTAATGTTTGGTTTCACTAATTTCATTATCTCCGTATTCATTTGTGTTTTTACTCCTATTTTATTTGGTGTATTGCAGCACCAAACTCACAAAAAAGGTTCTTCCTCTATTTACCATTAAGCCGCCACTGCCACCTGCACTATGCGCGGCTCCCGAAACATTTTGTGCATTTATATTGGTTACGTTTGCCAGGTTTTTTCCTCCCACGGTTAATTGAATTCTATTTTTCCAGAAGCTACGCGAAGCTGTAATATCTACGGTGTGGAAACCATTTACAAACCCAGTGCTCAAGCTGCTGTTCATAGAAAATACAGCTCTGCGGCCGGTATATTTGTAAAATACATTTACTGCAATTTCTGCTTTGGGAATGGTGTAACCTATGCGCGCATTGGCATCGGGGCTAAGGTTCTTTATTGTTTTTTCTTTTATGGACTCATCAAAAGTTTCAAACTGGGTTAGCAATACTCCGGCACTGGCACTTAGTTTTTTCCAAGTATAGTTGATAGTAAAATCGCCACCATAGGTCATTACGTTTTTAAAATTATCGTATCGGTAAGATACTACTCCAGGTGTGGCATCGGGTGAAGGTGCCACAGCTTTTAAGTCTATTTTATTGGTGATGTAATTGAAGAATCCGGATGGTTGCAGTTCTACTTTGTGCGCGCCTTTGCGCAAAGTAATGTTGGTAGAAAGTTGGGTGTTGTGCCCTGTTTCTGGTTTTAAGTCTTCGTTGCCGGCAATATCGTGGTTGCTATCCTTAAAATCAATATAGAGTTCTTTAAGTGCGGGTGCGCGATATCCTAAACCATAAGAAGCACGCAGGGTGAAAATTTCTTTGTAGGCATATTTAATATTAAGTGAAGGCACTAATGGCGAGCGGAAGCGCGAGTTGTAAGCAAAGCGAATGGCAGGCTGTATAATAAGGTCTTTGGTGGCATACCATTTCATGCTGCCGAATGCTGCTGCATCTGTAATTTGTTGTGAGCCGTTTTTTAGGCGTTGTTGCGAAGTAAGTTCGTGGTTAATGTCTAAACCAAATTGAAAGCCCAACTTGGCATTTTTGGTGTACATGGAATAAATAGGGCGCAATGTAAATTGGTGGTAAGTAGAGGTGTCTTGTGTTTCTGAGGGAATAATGGTTTCTTCCATTGTAACCATATTTTTCATTACGGTATTCCAAAACCTGAAAAAGCCGGAGTATCCGGCAACAATATCTAAGGTGCTATTGTTGGTAAAGCGGTACAAAAAAGTTGCGTTTACACGTGGGCGGAAGGTAAGAAAATGCTCATCTTTTGCCGTTACTCTATCGGCAGTGTATTTGGGCTCTCCTTTGCTCATCATAAGTTCATTAAATAGGGAGCCGGAAAGTGAAAAGCGCAGTTTGCTGCCTGAGTAAGTGTATTTAATATCGCCCATATATTGTTCTTTTGGGCGCCATTCGCTGTATCGTTCGTAGATATTTTTTATGGAGTAGCCATCAAAGAAATATCGCCCGAAGTTGGCATTTATTTGGTGGTTACCGAGCCTAACAGTAGCTCCGGCATCTATATTGTATTGCCCTACGGTTTCGTAGTATCCTTTGGTAAATACTTTAAGGCGCTCTTTTTGGAAGTTTCCTGTAATAAGGTTTATTACGCCTCCCATAGCATCGGTGCCGTACATTACGCTTAGCGGACCTTCAACCACTTCTACTCTTTCAATATTGTTGAGGTTAATTTGGCTCAGGTCTATTTTCCCTTCTAAGCGCCCAACCACAGGCACGCCATCTACCATTATTTTTACGCCTTCGCCCGAAATTCCATTGATACTGATACCACTTCCAAAAACAGGGTCGGTGCTCTGGCTTATATTGAGTTCATTAGAGAGTGCATCTTGCAGGTTTACTGCACCTTTGTTTTTAATAAGTTCGGTATTAAGTACTTTAACTTCATACACCGAACTTGCGGTGCTGGTGGCTGCATATTGGCCGGTTACTACCACATCGCTCAGTTTATTGGTTTCTAAGGATAGGGTGTATTCTTTGGCATTTGCAGTATGCAATGTATCGGAAATAGTGGAGTATCCTAAGTGGGCAATTTTAATTACAATGGGTAAATTTTGATTGGTTTTTACTTTACCGTCTTTTCCTGTAGCAAGTAATTGAAGTGGCTTGGTGCTATGTTGTAAATTGAAAAAGCTAATGGCTGCATGTGGCATAGGCAAACCGGTAGCTTCATCTTTCACTAAAATTTCAATATTGTTTTGCGAAAAGCTGTATAGCGTGAATGCTAAAAAAAATAGCAGCCAAAAAGACCTGCAACCCGTTTTCATTTTGCCCCGCGAAAGTAGGTTTAAAAGGGGGGAAGGTGTCTTTTTGGATTGTCATAGAATTGTAAAAGTATGCACCGGGCAAGCGTTTTACTTCCTATTTTCTTTGATTTTGTATGAAAATGGCAGTTAATTTTTGTTGGGAATCCGTTTTTGTATAGAAATACCATTATTCCCATAGTTAAAAACCACAGCTTTTTCGATGTTTCTTTTTGCAACTTCTGTTTCTAGTTGCGTGTTATTTTCAACCCATTGCATATTGCGTTGCGCATACCAAATTTCTTGTGGTTCAGGTTCTTTTCCAACAATAAAAATAACTTCATCGTTGGCGGCATTGTTTGCAATAAAATGTCCCACTTCTTGAGCTTCGGCATATTTTTTTCCAAAAATGGAAGTGCTGCCGGGTTTATTCATAATATAAAATTGGGCAAGGCTAACCAGTATAAATGCAATTACAGTTCCATTGAGTTGCGCAATCGAAAACACTCCGGATTTTTTAAGTTTATCGTATAAAATACCCAGTAATACGCTAAAGAAAAGCGAAGCATAAAGAACCGTAAAATCTTGAATGCTATAGTTTAAGAAAATGCAGTGCAAGAGTACCACCGGCAGCACAGAAAGCCAAATAAAGCGATAACCGTTTTCGCTGAAAACCATCTTTAGTTTTGCTTTGGTGAGCGCAATCCACATAAATCCGGCAAGCAATACATAAACAGGAAAATAGTTTGCTACATAGTTGAATAGTACTGTTTTAACCAAACCAAGGTATGAAAAGAGGAAGTGTAGCAATCCGTGCGAAGTATCATTTAAGCTGCCGCGCACCAAATAGCGCATCATAATTTCTGTAAAGTATGCTTCTATGCCATTTATTTGCGCATATTGGTAAGTAATAATGCGCAGCGCCAAAAGCAGTATTATTATGGTAGCAGCAATAAGAATACCAAAACCCTTTAGCTGCTTTACATGAAGCAAACTGTAAACCAATACGCCAAAAGCAAAAAATACGCCCAGCCAGCTGGTGTAAATCATTAAAAACAGTAAAATGGTGTAAAAGAAAATATACTTAAAGGAGTAAAATTTTTGGCGCAATATCATTTTAAGCGTGGTGTAAACTCCCATAATAAAAAGTGTATGAACAGCCATATCACTCATATACACATTCCCTTGAAACCACAAGGTAGGAGGTAGAAAAATATAGATAGAAAAAGCTACTAAAGAGGCTAAATGCGGATAGCTTCTTGCCCTGTTGAAGCTAAGTAAACACACCGTGAAATATATAAACAATGCACTTAAAAAATGCAGCCCCATATTAAATAACTGCAGGGGCAACACATCGGGTTCAATATGCAGCAGCTTAAATAAAACAAATGGAAAATAGTAGGCAAAAGGCGGATGCGAAACATAATAGTAATTGCCTTGTACATCTATCATTTTACCCGAAGTATTGGCATGGTTGTTTATGAATTTATCGGCAGGTTTATTGAAATTCATGGCGGGGTTAAACCCAAAATTTTCTATACCACCGGTATCCCAAATTTTTATGATGCGCAGCGAAACCGCAGTGCAAAATTCATGATGCTTAGAAAGTGGGCGATTGAGCTGTGGTAAGCGCACCAATATGCTTACAGCAAAAATTACAAGCAGTAATGGAAAAGTTCTGGTGGCAAAAATCATGTGCTGCAAGGTAGCAAAGAATGTTTCAAACTTTATTGCTATTTAAAAAGAGGTGTAATTATTGAGTGAAAACTTATTGCAAATAAAGAGGCACACTATAGTAAATGGCAAAGTAGTGTGTAACAGTGCCACCCAAAACAAACAAGTGCCAAATAGAGTGATGAAAAGATAGGCTATGCCACACATAAAAGATAACACCCAGTGTATAACTTAAACCGCCAACAATGAGCAGTGTAAGAATATCGGTTGGAATTTTACTCGCCAGCGGACCTACAATAAAAACTGCCATCCAGCCCATGCCTAAGTATAAAAAGAGCGAGAGCGCTTCAAAGCGACCCGTAAAGAAGATTTTCTTTACCACACCAACCAATGCAATACTCCACAACAGTACTAGAAATTTAGTGGCAGTTGCTTCATCGGCATATTTTTGCAGAATGGGCGTATAGCTTCCGGCAATCATAAAAAAGATGCTGATATGATCCCAAATGCGCAGTTTGAATTTAGTTCCCGGATTTTGAATGGCATGATACAAAGTAGATGAAATATACACCATAAGCATACCTACGCTAAACATGCTTACGCTCCATACCGTAGCCGCATTTCCTTTGTCTATGGCATACGTTATTAAAAAAGGAATGCCTATGAGTGCAAAAATTACACCCGCGCCATGTGTAACGGCATTGGCTACTTCTTCTTTAAATGATTGTATGCGTTCATTATCCATAGCTCTGCAATATATGCTTATGAAAACGAAGAATACAATACTTTTGTTCCATTCTTAAAAATTTAACTTACTGCAATGCGCATACTTATACTCTCTGTACTTTCTGTAGGGGTCTTAAATATTTTTGCCCAGCAATATCCATTTTCGGAAGGCTTTGGCGGAACTCTAAATGGGCAACTCCCCGCTGGGTGGAGTGGCGATATTGCCGTGCAAGGCTATCACGGCATGGGCGATGAAAAAGGATTGGCTGCCCAACTTAGCAGTAGCGATACTCAAGATTCTATTGTAAGCCCTGCAATTGGTTCTGTGAATGCTTCCACCGTTTTAGTGTTTTATTACAGGTGGGTAATGGATTTTATTTACCCTTCGGATCCGCGTTATCCCAATATAAACGATAAATTAGAAGTGCTCGTTTCTACCGATAGCAGCCACTTTTCGGTAGTGTACAGTATAGATTCTTTTAACCATTTGCCTACGCTAAATTTTAAGCGCGTGCAAGTGCCGCTTGGCAACTTTGCAGGAAGCAATATACAACTCATGTTTAGGTGTTCTTGGGGTGGAGGTAAGTATTTTCAAGATATAGATTCAGTGGTGGTGCAAAATGGCGTAAGCGCTGTAGCAGAAGATATAAACGTAAACGATTTTCAAGTATATCCTAATCCTGCAAAAGGCAGGTTGCAGGTAATGTTTAGCAACAGCACTCCGCACGAAATTTCAATTGTAGATGTATCGGGAAAAGAACTTTTTAGGAAGGAAATTGAAAATAATGAAACCATAGATGTTGCAGGATTTTCTTCCGGTATATACTTTTTAAAGGCAGGTGCAACCGTGAAAAAAATAATGGTAGTGCCGCAATAAATGGCTATTTAATGAAATCTCTTACAGCTCTGTAAATAGCAATAATTACAAACACCAATGCCCCCGCGGCTTTACCATAAGGTGTAATATGAAATTGATTATCTGCTAAATGCCCTAAGCCAACGCCAATACCAATTGTAACCGCCATTTCAATAGCCACGGTGGAATATTTCATATAACTGTTTATCGGCTCTTTTTGCTTCATGTCTTAAATGTAGTGAATACAAGGAATACAATAGCACTAAAAGTGAATGCGCGTTAAATAAACTAACTCCGGCAGCAGTACTTTATTTTCAAATTGAATAAAATAGTTTTGCAAAAAATATTCATGAAGCAACTACTTTTTATACTGAGTTTACTGAGCTTGTTTGCATGTAATAATGCCAAGCAGGTAGTAAAATATACACAGCAGCAAGTTTTGGTAAAGGACGATACCTGCCAAACCAACGATTGCACTACCGTGAATTTTAAATACATAAGGTTTGAAGGAATGGCTGCCGATTCGCTTAATAAGATTGTGCAGGAAATGATTGGCTCTTCGTATTTCAACGATTCGTTTGTGGTATATGCTCCTAAAGAAAATGCCGAAAAATTTATTGCCGTATATCGAGAAAGCAGAGACGAATTTCCCGACCATGCAGCGGTTTGGACCTTAGATAAAGATTTGCGCGTAGATACCATTTTTAAGAATGTAATTACCCTTCGCTACGATGAAAGCAGTTTTGCAGGAGGCGCACACGGCAATTATTACACTCAGTTTAATCACTTTCAACTAAAGCCATTTAAAGTGCTGTGGTTAGCAGATTTTTTAAACCAACCGCAAGATACGTTTCAAGTAATTAAAATTGCAGAATCGGTTTTTAGAGAGCAACAAAAATTGGGCGCTTACGATGATTTGGAAGAAGCCGGATTCTTTTTTGAAAAAGGTATTTTTCGCCTAAACGAAAACTTTCATTTTACAGATAAGGGAATTGAATTTCATTTTAATATCTACGAAATTCAGCCGTATGCAAATGGCGAATATGGTTTGCTTATTCCTTACAAAAAAGTGGAGCATTTAATCAATAAAAAAATGCTGCAACCGTTTAATACATCTAATTTAGTTACCTCAATTTTTCAATAATGCAAGAAACTCCTTCTACGTTCGATCGCTTCAACAGTTGGTTACGCGATTCGGTTACAATTAAGTTTTTGATACTCGGATTTTTAATACTGCTGTTGCTTATTCCTTCGAGCATGGTAGATAATCTTATTTACGAACGGCAAAGCCTTCGCGATAGTGCCATTCAAGAAATAAGCAGCAAATGGGGAATGGAGCAAACCATTGGCGGCCCTGTAATTTCGGTGCCTTATACCGCTAGCGTAAAGAACGAAAAAGGAGAAATGGAAGCCAGAACTTACTATGCTCATTTTTTGCCTGAGCATATAAAGGTGAATGGTGAAATTTTTCCGCAAAAGAAATACCGCGGTATTTATGTGGTGGTGCTCTACAATGGTAAACTGCATGTAGAGGGCGATTTCAGCAATTTCAATTTGCAGGCATTAAATGTGGCGCCACAGTTTTTGCAATTCGATAAAGCCTTTGTAAGTGTTGGGTTGAGCGATATGAAGGGCATTAAAGAAAATATATTGTTGAAATGGAATGGAGAAGAAAAGCTTTTTGGCCCTGGTATTCCATCTGCCGATATTTTTAGTTCAGGCATAAGCGTGCCTATAAATTTAAGTACAGAAAGTTCATATAAGTTTAGTTTCGATATAGATATAAATGGTAGTGAGCGTATGCGCTTTTTACCATTCGGTAAGGTAACAGAAGTAGCGCTAAAAGGCAATTGGGGCGATCCTTCGTTTGAAGGTGCTTTTTTGCCCGATAAAAAAGAAATTACGGCTACTCATTTTACTGCTGCATGGAAGGTGTTGCAGCTAAACAGAAACTATGCGCAGCAAGGAGTTGGCGCATTTTTACCATTTGCAGGAAACAAGTTTAGTGAAGAAGAGAACTTGCGAGGTTCATTTGGTGTAAAACTCCTAATTCCTATTGATGAATATCAAAAAACAATGCGCAGTTCTAAGTACGCTATCATGTTTATTTGCTTAACATTCCTTACGCTCTTTTTTACCGAAATCTTAAACAGAAAACTTATTCATCCTATTCAATACTTATTGATTGGTTTTGGAGTAGTGTTGTTTTATGTTTTACTGCTTTCTATCAGCGAGCATTTAAAATTCGATTGGGCATACCTTATTGCAGGTTTAAGTATTCTTTCACTCATTGTTTTTTATGTGTGGAGTATGTTGCGCCATGTAGGTTTAACGGCTGTGGTAGGAGGTGTGGTAACGGTGCTTTATTTGTTTTTTTACTCGTTGCTGCAATTGGAACAGTATGCGTTGCTGTTTGGCAGCATTGGTTTGTTGCTAATCTTAGCTACGGTAATGTTTCTCACTAGAAACATCAATTGGTATAAGTTACATGAAGGGGAAGGGAGAAACTCCTAATGTACTTATTTTTTCAGCGCTTTGGTGGCATTTACATCTAAGCGCTTCCCGTTTTTATAGGCAATAACAAAGGCATCGGGAAAGCCGTTTGCAGCAGCTTTAGATTGTAGTTTTTCGGCTTCTTCGTAGCTGTTGAATTTTCCGGCCATAAAACGGTGTATGCCATTGGGAAGTGTTTCTACTTCTATATTTCCAAACAGCGGTTGTAATTTAGGATAAGCAGAAAGCGGTTTAGCCGAAGCTAAAAGTTGCAAGTAAAAGGCATATTCACTTTGCACAGAAGCAGCGGTTGCAGGTACTTCTTTTTTAGTAGAGGCAGTGGATGCTTGTTGGTTGGAATTGTTATTGCTTGGCTTGGTTGCCGATGTAGCAGCGGGCTGGGTGGAAGCAGCAGCGGTTTCCTGCCGGGCTGTTTTAGCAGCTGTTGGTTGGGCAGTTATTGGTGTTTCGTCATCGTTAGTAGTTGCCTTTTTGGGTGGCGTATTGGTATTGGCAATAATAGAATTATCGGCTTCTTGGTTGCTGCTTGTTTTGGTGGCAGTTGTATTGGTAGCTACTTTCGTACCTTTTTCGATGGTGTTTTTATAGTCGGTAAAGGCATTAAAAATACCATCGGCAATTTCTTCTTGACCCTTACTGCTGGCTAAATATTTTTCTTCGGTAGGGTTAGAAATAAAACCAATTTCTGCCAATAGCGAAGGCATAGAAGTTTTGTAGAGTACAAAGAAACCGGCCTGCTTTACACCCCTGCTTTTGTGCATACCGGTAAGTTTTGTTTCTATGCGTGCGGCAATATCAATACTTTGGTCTAAAAAAGCATTTTGCTTCATGCTCATAATGATGTGTCCTTCGGGAGAATTGGGATTGAAATCATAGTTTTTATCCACATCATCTTCTAACTCAATAACGGCATTTTCGCGTTTGGCAACCTCAAGGTTATCTTCAGATTTGTGCAAGCCGAGTACATACGTGCTGCTGCCTGTGGCAGTGCGGTTGGTAGAGGAGTTGCAATGGATAGAAATAAACAAATCTGCCTTGTTTTTATTGGCAATATTGGCTCTTTCTACTAAGGGGATAAATACATCGGTACTGCGTGTGTAAACGATTTTTACTTCAGGGAAGGCTTCTTTTACTTTTTTGCCTAAGTTGAGTGCCACAGCGAGCGCTACGTCTTTTTCTTGGGTTTTGTTTAACCCAATTGCTCCGGGGTCTTTTCCGCCATGCCCTGCATCAATTACAATAGTTTTTACTGTAAAATGCGGAGTAGCAATGCTCACTTTTACCAACAATACACTCAAAAAAAATAATATAAACGCAGTACGCACGTTTCGTGTTTTTTTAGCTTTGATGCCTGAATAAATAAAATCCACATTACACAAGGTCAAAAATATACTTCTTATTATCTTCTAAAACTGTTGAATATCACCACAGTTGCGCTATTGTCTATTTTTTTATTTTCAACAAGTGCAGTGGCGCAGCAGGGCGGAAAATCTACTTCTACCCGCCAGGCTTTAATGGGTGTGCGCGATACTTTGGCGGTTGCCGATACGCTTGCACCTAAGCGCGATACTGCCAAGGTAGAAAAGGTAGATACGCTTGCTTTAAAATTTGCAGATAGCGAGATTAAGAACCCTATCAACTACACTGCCGAAGATTCAATTGTGTATGATTTAGAAACGCGCACCATGCTGTTGTACAATAAGGCAGATGTAAAGTACGATAACATTGCGCTGGCAGCCGATTCTGTAGAGTTCGATTGGAAAACATTTACACTTTCTGCCGGAGGAAAGAAAAACGATTCTACCGGAGAGGTATCGGGCAAGCCGGTGTTTACTGAATCGGGAAAAGAGTATCGCGCAGGGCGAATGGCATACAATTTCAAAACCAAGCGCGGAAAAATTTTTGATGTAATTACCCAAGAAGGCGAGGCGTATATTCATAGTGAAGCTGTGAAGCGAAATGAATTTGAAGAATGGTATAGCCTTAGAGCCAAATACACTACATGTAATTTAGATCACCCGCATTTTTATTTTCAGTCTAAGAAGGTAAAAGTGGTGCCCAATAAAGTATTGGTTACAGGACCCGCCAATTTGGTGGTGGGTGGGGTGCCAACACCTTTGTTTATTCCTTTCGGTATTTTTCCGGCAAAGCAGGGCAGGCGTTCTGGTTTAATTATTCCTAAGCCGGGGCAAGATGTGCAGTATGGATTTTTCTTGCGCGAAGGCGGTTATTTTTGGGCTGTAAACGATTATTTCAATTTGAAGTTTACGGGCGATGTTTTCACCAATGGTACTTTTGGTGTAAATGTGGGTTCGCAGTATAAAGTAAACTACAAGGCCAGCGGTAATATTGCTTTTACTTATTACCGTACCCAGCCTGCCGATCCGGATTTGCCCAATGCAAAGGCCACCAATGCTTTTGGCTTTCAATGGAATCATACGCAAGACCCAAAGAGTATGCCCAACTCTAATTTTTCGGCAAACATAAATGCACAGAGTAGTAATTTTTACAATGCTTCCCGCGTAACCGATTCGCGTGTGTTGCAAACGCAGTTTAATTCCGGAGCTTCGTTTTCGCGCGTGTTTCCGGGCAAGCCGGTTTCGCTTTCGCTAAACTTTAACCATGCTCAAAATTTGTTGAACAAAACGGTGAGTATTCAGTTTCCTGTATTCCGTTTGAATGTGTCGCGCATTACTCCGTTTAAACAAAAAATATCAACCGGAAAACCAAAGTGGTTCGAGAATATCGGTTTTCAGTATTCGTTTGAAGCTAAGGCTGTGCTGAATACATACGATAGTTTATTTTTTAGGAAAGAGACTTTTACAAGAGATTTAAAGTATGGTATCAACCAGAACTTTTCAATAGATGCACCTATTACTTTTTTTAAGTACTTCAATTTTAATCCGGCATTCAACTATCAAGAACGATGGTATTTTCAAAAAGAAACCAAGCAGTGGAATCCGGATACTGTGTATGTGGTAAATGAAGGCACCGGAAAAATAGATACGCTCAACGGAAGAGTGCTCAACGATACTACTTTTGGTTTTTATGGAGTGCGCGATTTTTCGGTATCGGCTTCGCTTACTACTAAAGTTACGGGTGTATTTAATTTTAAGGGAAAATGGGTGAAAGCAATACGGCATATTTTTACGCCTTTGGTGGCATTTACTTACAAGCCCGATTTTGGTTCGCCACTATGGAAATACTATACCAATGTGCAGTCGAATGCGCAAGGCGATATGCTTAATTATTCACCTTATCAGATTTCTAATCCTGTGGGTTATGGAATACCATCGCAGGGGCAGGTTGGGCAAATTAGTTTTCAGTTAAATAACAACTTTGATGTAAAGGCGTATTCTAAAAAAGATACGGTAAATCATGTGCAGTATCTTGGCATTTTGGAGCGTTTTAATATCAGTGGCGGCTATAACTTTTTGGCCGATTCTTTGCGCTTGCAGCCGTTTGTATTTGCAGGTAACTCACGCATTTTAAGCAACTTGGTGTTAAACTTTAATTTTGTTTTCGATCCTTACGCTACCGATTCCAATAACCGAAAAATAAATACATTCTATTACAGTAAAACGGGGCAGTTGCTGCGTTTTTCATCGGCTAATTTTGCGTTGAATGCTACGTTCCAAGGTAAGCGTAAAAGCGGTGCTGCTGCGGCTGCTCCACTGCCTAAGGGTATGAGCGATTATGTGTCGCTTAATCCCGATGATTATTACGATTTCAATATTCCGTGGACGGTAAATGTGGCGTATAACTTTGATATTACACGCGGTACAGTGCAAAATCCCGATACGGTGGTTACCACACAATCGCTGCGTGTTGCCGGAGATTTTAACCTAACGCCCAATTGGAAATTTGCAGTTAGCACGGGGTTCGATTTTATGCAGAAGTTGCCTTCGCTTACCAATCTTTCGGTAATAAGAAATTTACATTGCTGGGAGCTGAGCTTTAACTGGACGGCCTTTCCGGTACAGTTGCAGCAATTTGTAATTGAACTGAAAGTAAAATCGAGTGTGTTGCAGGATTTGAAACTTACGCGCAGGCGTACCTTCTTGCAAGGTGGTTTTTAGCCACGCAATTTTTGAAGAAAGGCTTCTAACTCTGCTTCGGTTTTAAACTTTACTTCGCGGGCTTTACTGCCCACGTTTTCACCAACAATTCCTGCTTCTTCGAGTTGATCCATCAAGCGTCCGGCACGGTTGTAGCCCAGTTTCATTCTGCGTTGAATAAGCGAAGTAGAGCCTACTTGGTTTTGAACAATTATTCTGGCGGCATCTTCAAATAATTCATCGCGTTCTCCATCGGCAAAGAAATCGTCTTCGCCTCCGCTTCCTTTTTCGCTTTTAGGGTCAATATATTCAGGTAGTTCAAATGCAGTTGGGTAGCCCAATTGCTCTGCAATATAATTGCGCACCATTTCAACTTCTGGTGTATCTACAAAACCGCATTGTAAGCGCAGCATATCGCTGCCTACGCTCAAAAGCATATCGCCTCTACCAATAAGTTGTTCTGCTCCACCTTGGTCTAAGATAGTTCTGGAATCTATTTTAGAAGTTGTTTTAAATGCAATGCGCGCTGGGAAGTTGGCTTTAATAGTACCTGTAATAATATTTACCGAGGGGCGCTGTGTGGCCAAAATTAAGTGAATACCAATGGCGCGTGCCAACTGTGCCAAGCGGGCAATAGGCATTTCTACTTCTTTGCCTGCCGTCATAATTAAATCGGCAAATTCATCTACTACCAACACTATGTAAGGCAAAAATTTATGCCCGTTTTGCGGATTTAGTTTACGGCTAATAAACTTGGCATTGTATTCTTTAAGGTTGCGCGCTCCTGCTTTTTTCAGCAATTCGTAGCGGCTGTCCATTTCTACGCAAAGTGCATTGAGTGTAGTAACTACTTTTTTGGTGTCGGTAATAATGGCATCGGCTTCGCCAGGCAGCTTAGCAAGGAAGTGTTTTTCTAATGCTTCGTATAAACTCAATTCTACCTTTTTGGGATCTACCAATACAAATTTTAATTGCGAAGGATGTTTTTTGTAAAGCAATGAAACTATAATAGAGTTGATACCAACCGATTTTCCTTGCCCTGTGGCGCCCGCCATAAGCAAGTGTGGCATTTTGGCAAGGTCGGCTACGTAAATTTCGTTGCTAATAGATTTACCCAAGCAAATAGGTAAATCGGCTGAGGTGTTTTGAAATTTATCGCTCGCCAAAAGGCTTTTCATGGAAACTATTTCTTTATTGATGTTAGGCACTTCAATACCAATAGTTCCCTTGCCCGGAATAGGTGCAATAATGCGGATTCCAAGTGCTGCAAGGCTTAGAGCAATATCGTCTTCTAGGTTTTTAATTTTTGAAATGCGCACACCCGGTGCCGGCACTATTTCATACAAAGTTACAGTAGGCCCAACTGTGGCTTTAATTTTTGAAATCTCAATTTGGTAGTTGTTGAGTGTGGCAACAATTTGATTTTTATTGCGCTCTAACTCTTCTTTGTCTAGGTTTATTTTTTCGGAACCGTGCTCTTCGAGCAAGTTCAATGTGGGCATTTTGTAATTCGATAAATCTTCGGTGGGGTCGTAAGGTGTGGTGAGGTTGTGGTTTTGTACCACTACTTCTTCTTGTTCTCCGGTTTCAACAATATCTAAATCTAAGTTTTCTTCAACACTTGCAGGCGGTGCAACCACTTTGTTTTGCACGGTTACTACTTCTATGGTTTCATCAAATTCGAGATCGAGCGTGTTGGTATCCGTTTCTTTTTCGAGGTTATCTTTTGCAAAAATATTCTCGGAAGGGTCGCGATAATCGGGGGCGAAATCTACGGCTTGCGCAGTAGCGTTTTCTACTGAGGGTGCAATGGGTTGCTCTTTGCGTTTAAACCAGTGCAGCATATTGCCAAAGCTAATGTTGTAAATAGCTACGCCAATTACCAGTGCGGCAACAACTAGGGTTGCAAATACTCCGGGAATGCCTACTAAACCGGTAAGCCAGCCATAGCTTCCGGTTAAGAAATTACCAATGGCACCGCCCCACGCCAATACCGATTGTGGAAAGACCAAATAGTTGGTGAAGGCTAGTGCAGCAGAAAACCAAATGGCGAGCATAAGACCGTTTATGCTCATTTTGAGCACGTTGAAAATTCTTTTTTGCAACAGCAAGTTGAAGCCCGCGGCAAACGAAATGGCAACAACAATAAAAGATGAAAAGCCAAAGAGATTATTGAAAAACAAATTAGCTAATACAGCGCCCAATCTGCTCAGTGCATTTTTAGCTTTTACAGAATCATCGGTAAGTGTTTCTAATGAATTTCCATGAATGAGCGATTGATCTTCTTCTACGGTAAAGAGGAAAGAAGTGAGTGCTACTGCCAAAAAAAATGAAAATAGCAGCAGCAGCAGACCTGTAATTTTTAAGGCGCGTCCGTCCTTTAAAAAGTTGGGTTCTTCAACCGGAGTATCAAAGTTTTCTTCCTTTTTTTTCACGGTTTTTTTGTTGGTGTTATCTTTTGACTGTTTAGGCTTTTGAGGTTTTTCTTTAGCTTCTTCAGCTATATCCGGTTCTTGGGTGGCAGCCTTCTTTTTTTTCTCTTTAAATGTATTTTCAAAAACAACTTCTTCCATGGATGCTAATTCAACGAAACGAAATTTCGTTCATTGCATTCATATTGGTGCAAAACGATATAAACAGGCAAGAAAGTGTGTATAGGGAATTGTACCATTAGCCAAGCAGCGGTTGCGATAGATAGCGTACGCTGCTTGCTTTTTAAGCCTCGTATTTTTCTAAAATCATGGCATGGCCGTGTCCTCCGGCTGCACAGGCGGTAATGAGTGCGTATTTGCCATTTTCGTGGTGCAAACGGTTAGATGCAGTGGTTACTAAACGCGCACCGGTGGCTCCAAATGGATGACCGATGGAAAGTGAACCGCCCCAAAGGTTAAATTTGTCCATTGGGATATTTCCGATGGCTTTGTCGCGCCCTAATTTTTGGCGTGCAAAATCATCGCTGGCAATACATTTTAGGTTAGTGAGAATTTGGCCTGCAAAGGCTTCGTGAAATTCAAATACATCTATATCGCTGAGCGATAAACCTGTTTGCGTTAGTATTTTTGAAGTAGCATAAGTTGGACCGAGCAGCAACTCGTTTTCCATATCTTGAGCCACAAAGTTATAGGCATGTATTTTTGATTTTGGAAGAAGTCCGAGTTCTTTGGCTTTTTCTTCGGTGGTAATTAGCACACATGCTGCGCCATCGGTTAAAAACGATGCATTAGCAGCAGTAATGGTGCCCCCATTTTTTACAAAGGCAGGTTTTAATTTTGAAATTTTTTCGGAGGTGGTGTCGCCTCGGTAGCCATTGTCTTTGGTAATCTTTTTAAAAGATGGTGGCAATTCTACCGGCACTACTTCGCGTAGCAGTGTACCGTTATCGAATGCTTGTGCCGTAAGTTGGTGCGAGCGGGCGGCAAAGGCATCTTGTTCTTGGCGATTAACACCGTAGCGGGCTGCTAAAATATCGCAATCTAAACCCATTGTTTTTTGAGTTAAAAACTCTGCAATGGCGGGTGCTTCGGGAACAAAATCTTTTGGTCGTAATCCTAAAATAAATTTGAGCGTGTCTGCAAAGCCTTTTAATTTTTGAGCTTTAAAAAGCTTTTTACGCATGGCTTTGTTGAATAGAATAGGTGCATCGCTGCAACTATCGGTGCCGCCAGCAATTACTACTTCGGCTTGCCCGCTTTGTATAATGTTGGCGCCTGTTACAATTGCTTGGTTGGCACTAATACATGCCATAGTAACTGTGTGGCAAGGCGTGCTTTGCGGAATGCCGGCAGTAACGGCAGCTTCGCGCGCTACGTTTCCTGTTTTTACATTTTGTATAGTAGTGCCCATTACTACATAGTCCACTTTTTCTGGCGCTAAACCTGTTTTATGCAATAGGCCTTTTATGGCAAACTGCCCAAGTTGGTAGCTCATTAAATCCATGTAGTCGGTACCGGAACGCAAAAACGGAGTACGGCAACCATCTATTACAACTATATTCTTACTCATAATTTTGTATGAAGTGTTTAAAGATATTAGGCGTGAATTGATTGAATTAGCTCAATAATTCTTGTTTGGCTTTAATTAAAATCTCCTCTACTCTTTCGTGCGAAATTGCTTCTGCATAAACGCGGAGCAGTGGCTCTGTTCCGCTGGCGCGAATCATGAGTGTTTCTTCATCTTGTAAATAATATTTCCATCCGTCAATATCCTCTACTTTTGTTACCGGAATATCTCCGAACTTCTTGAAGTCGCCTGCTTTGCAACGTGCAATTATTTCTTGCTTTTTGTTCTCTTCTAAATGTAGATCTAAGCGGTTGTAGGCAAACTTTCCAACAATTTCATATACTTCTTCAATAAGTGCTTCGAGCGAAGTGTTTGTTTTGGCAAGGTGTTCAATTAAAACTAAGCCATCCCAAATGCCATCGCGCTCAGGAATGTGCCCTTTTACGGCAATTCCGCCACTTTCTTCGCCACCAACCAGCACGTCTTCTTCCTGCATAATTTCACAAATGTATTTGAAGCCTATTTTGGTAACTTGAACCGGTAAGTTATAGTGTTCGCAAAGCTTTTTTACCTTGTTTGAAACAGAGAAAGCAATTACTACTTTGCCATTTAATCCTTTGTATTTGTGCAGCACGTGAATAAGCAACAAAATAATATGATGGGCATCTACAAATGCTCCTTTGCGATTGTATAAGCCAATTCTATCGGCATCGCCATCGGTAGCGATGGCAACATCAATATGTTTAGATTGCTTTATGTACTCAGAAAGTTCTTGCAGGTTTTTGTGAATAGGCTCGGGGGCTTGGCCGTAAAACGAAGGATTGTATTCGCAATGCAATAAATCGGCATGCGGCATGAGGCGAGGGAAAATACTTTGCCCGGCACCGTACATGGCATCGTATGCTACCACTAGTTCCGAATCGCTGATGCCTTCTAAGTCGAAGTACGCAGAGGCGTGTTCAAAATACATGGTTTCTAAATCTACATATTCCAGTAATTGCAGTTCGCTCCAGTATTCTAAACTTTTATCGGCAAGGTGGTATTGCTCGGGCACTAGCTGTTCAATTTCTGTGATGTGTTTTTGAATAAGTGGTCCTCCGTGCTTGCTTTTTAGTTTGTAACCATTGTATGAAGGCGGGTTGTGGCTTGCCGTAAAAATTACACCTAGTTCGCAGTTTAGTTTTTTTGCAGCAAGCGAAATCATGGGTGTGCTTACAAAGTTGGTATCGTAGAATACTTTAATGTTGTTGGCGCAAAATACGTTAATGGCAGTATGCGCAAAGAGGCTGCCTCCAAAACGGCAATCGAAACCCACTACTACCGATGGGTTTGAGTTGTGTTGAAGCATCCAATCGGCAGTGGCTTTAGCTACCCGCATTACATTTTCTACCGTAAAGTCTTTTGCAATAATGGCACGCCAACCATCGGTTCCGAATTTAATTTCTTTGTTCATTGTAACGTAATTAAGAAGTCGAAAATAGAAGGCAATTCAAGTTTTGCAAAATGAAAATATAAATAGGCTGCTTTTAGTGCTCGAAAGCTGATGAAGTGCCCAATATACTATTTAAAGAGTTGTAAGAAGTTTGGTGTGTTTGCTTTTACCGAAAAGTGAGTTTGAATTTTTTGCTGAGCATTTTCTCCAAATGCGGTGCGGAGGTTTGGGTTGCTTAAAAGTTGCAGCAACGCATTTTCCCAATCTTGATTGGTGCTGCACAAAAAACCGTTTTGCTGGTGATCTACAATTGCGGTATTTACGCCCACGGGAGCTACTATGGCAGGAATGCCCAAGCTCATGTATTGCAAGGCTTTAAATCCACATTTGCCGCGGCTCCAATCGTCATCGGTAAGTGGCATAATGCCAATATGAAAGCGGAGTAAATCGTTTATTTCGGTTTCCTTTTTCCATGGAATAAATTCAACATTCTGTAAACTTAGTTCGGGATCTTTGTTTGAAATAATTACTAAAGAAAAGTTGATTTTGGATTGTACACTTTGTAATGCCGGAATAATATCGTTTAAGTATTTTAAGGTAGTGTGCGTGCCTGTCCAACCAATTTTTATTGGTGTGGTAGATTGATCTTTTTTACCACTGTGATAATTTTCTAAATCAATAGTTGTGGGATTGATTACCACATTTGAGTTGAACTGCTTGGCATAATTTGCCAAGAAAGCATTGCCACAACTGCATTTGTAAGCCCATTTGCAAATAAGTGCCGTTTTGCTGTGCCATTTAATAGATGCCACTATTTTGTTTTCTCCCGAAGTGTTTGGAAGCCATATTGCATCGTCAAAATCAAAGATTACTTTCTTTTTAAACAGCTTGCAAATAAGCCATTCAAAAATGGGAGGACCCAAAGGACTTGCTTCGCGGTGAATAAATACAAAATCGTATTTCCATAATTGAAAAAGGATAGCAAATCTCCGTAAAAATCCGGCTAAAATACCTATTACTTTCTTGAGTGTATAGCCCGGTTTATATAGGATTTTCCAAGTGCTAATGGAAATAAAACTTTGTACCGTAAAGGTATGTTTATTTGCGAGTAGGGCATTAAAATACTGTTCGAAACGGAATCGCTGCGAAGGCGCTTCGTTTATTGGATAGGGTACAAGAAATAAAATATTGCTCACTATTGTTTTTTCCCTTTTTTGGTTGCTGGCGTTTGTTCTATTAAACCTGCTTCTACTCTTGGATATTTCATTTTTAAATCTTCTAATGCTGCCACTACTTTTTGGGCAATTAGCAATTCTTTATACCAATTTTGATCGGCAGGTACTATGTGCCAAGGCACAGCATTACAATGTAAAAATACATCTTCGTATGCTGCCATATAATCGTTCCAGTATTCTCTTTCTTTTAAATCTTGTTGGTTGTATTTCCAGTTTTTAGTAGGGTCGGTTATGCGTTCATTTAGGCGGCTCAGTTGCTCTTCTGGCGAAACATGTAAGTAGAACTTAAGTACCAAAGTTCCTGATTCTACCAATAGTTTTTCGAATGCGTTGATGTGCTCGAACCTTCGTTTTACCTCTGCCATATCTACCCAGTTATGAACTCTTTGAATAAGCACATCTTCGTAGTGCGATCGATTAAAGATATGTATCATGCCTTTTTCGGGCACTTTGCTGTGTATGCGCCAAAGAAAATCGTGTTTCATTTCCAACTCGGTTGGTTTTTTAAATGAATACACTTTACAGCCAATAGGGTTTACGGCATCAAAAACATTCTTTACGGCTCCGTCTTTTCCGGCAGCATCCATGCCTTGTAGAATTACCAATAATGCATGTTTCCCTTCGGCATACATTAAGTTTTGGAGGTCTTCCATGCGAAACTGTAATTGCTGTAACAATTTTTTAGAAGGCTCTTTTTTGAAATTTTTGGGAGCGCGAGTATCAATTTTATTAAGTTTTAGCTTGTTCATATTACTATAAGGATGTTTTAAGCAAACGAAGTTAATTTTTAGAAATTGAAAACTGTTTTTGGTAATAAAGCCGTAACAAAAATCTTGAAAAGTAAAGTTACTTTTGCGCCCCATTTTATTTTTCATGATTCGTAGATTTATAGCAATTGCAGTTTGCCTTACCATCGCACAGTTTTTATCGGCACAGCTTGTACTAAACGAGGTTTCGCAAGGAAGCACGGGCAGTAGAGAGTATGTAGAGTTTGTGGTGGCAGGTACACCATCGTGCGCTTCTTCGTGTGTTGATTTGCGTGGGTGGATAATAGATGATAATAATGGCTTTCATGCTACCGGAAATGGGACCGGAATTGCGGCAGGCTGCTTGCGCTTTCGCAATATAGCACAATGGGCGTGTGTTCCTTATGGTTCAATTATTTTAATATACAACGAGAATGATAAAAACAATTCTATTGCACTGGCAGATGATCCAACAGATGCCAATAACGATAGCGTGTATGTAATTCCGGGTAATTCTACGGTGTTAGAAGGAAATGCCAATTTGCCTTCGGTACCCAATGGCCCATCTTATTCTAGCATTACTTTTACCTCTCCCGGTTCCTGGAATTATGTGTTGATGGGTAATAGCGATGATGCATTTCATTCTGTTTCTCCGGCAGATTTGGCCAATCCGCATTTTGCACTTGGTTGGGGAAACAATACAAGTAATGTGAATATCTACTTTAGTGGTACTGCGGGTGGCAAGGTTTTCTATAATGGAAACGGTACAAATAACAGTCCTTCTTTACAAGCCAACTGGGTTTCGGCAAGCGTTGCCGGCAATGAAACGCCTGGAGCTCCCAATAATGTTGCCAATGCCAATTGGATAGCATCGTTGCGCGCTCAGTCTGCAACTGCTGCTCCGGTTTATACTAATAATGCAGTATGTATTTTAAATGGAGAAAGTATTGTATTGGCAGGGCAGCCAAGAACTACTGCGGGTATTTACAACGATACATTACAGGCAGCCAATGGTTGCGATAGCATTGTTTCAACAACATTAAGAGTAAGTACACCAATTACATTTCCAATTAGTGCACCACCTGCCTGCGATAGCTTTGTGTTTCAGGGTATGGTTTTTAGAAACGATACCATTGTGCGCGATACACTACAAACCTCGTTGGGCTGCGATAGTATTTACAGAGTAGCCACTATTCAGATAAAGCATTCTAAAAGAGATACCGTTGCTGCCTGTATAAATCCGGGCGGCAGCTATTTTGCGGGCGGTGCAAACCAAACTGTACCCGGTTTTTACAGCGATGTTTATACTGCTGCCAATGGTTGCGATAGTGTAAGGGTTACCAATCTTAAACTAGTGTCGCCAACTACGGTTTCGCAAACTGTGCAGGCATGTGGTAGTTATGTGTTTAATGGAAATACCTATACAAGCAATACTATAGTAAGCGATACCCTTCAAACTTTATTGGGGTGCGATAGTATTTATGCAGTATTGAATATTCAAATTACAAGTGTATTGCGCGATACAATACAAGTATGTATCCTTTCGGGCGATAGTTATTTTGCAGGAGGTGCGCTTAGAACAACAGCAGGATTTTATAGCGACACTTTTCATGTAAGTAGTTGCGATAGCATACGCGTGATAGCTCTAAGCGTAGTAGCACCAAGTGCCCAACAGCAAACTGTTTTGGGTTGTGGTAGTGTGGTGGTCAATGGTATAACTTATACAAGCAATACGGTTGTAACCGATACCATACAATCTGTTTTAGGGTGCGATAGTGTGTGGATGCAGTTTACCATTCAGGTAAACCAGGTGGCTGCTACAGTACAAAACGTGTGTATTAACCAAGGGCAAAGTTATTTTGCGGGAGGTGCGAACCAAACTACTTCGGGAACTTATACCGATACGCTGCCTGCTGCCAATGGTTGCGATAGTGTAGTTTCTACCGTTTTAGATGTAATAACAATTGCTAATCAAAATAATTTGCAGCAAGGCTGCGACTCTGTGGTTTTTAATGGTGTAACATATCTGCAAAGCACCACGGTGTTTGATACGCTTCGCAATAGCGCGGGATGTATTACACAAATAACTGCTACTGCTATTGTGGTAAGAACCGCCACTGAAGACACTGTGTATGTTTGTATCAATTCCGGTGGGCAGTATTTTGCGGGCGGAGCTATGCAAACAACAGCAGGACTGTATAGAGATAATTATGTGAGTAACGCAAGTTGCGATAGTGTTGTAATTACAAACTTATCGGTAGTTTCATTCACTAGTTTTGATACAACAATTGCTGCATGCGATTCATTGTTTTTTAATGGAAACATGTATTACCAATCTACCCAGTTGGCAGATACATTGAGGAATGCAGGCGGCTGCGTAACGGCAGTTTCAACCTATCGCATCAATATCGGTAATGAAAAGTACGATAGTGTTTATGCCTGCATAAATCCTGGCGAAAGCTACTTTGCAGGTGGAGCTAACCAAACTGCTTCAGGCACTTTTATTGATACAATTACATCTTCCAACATTTGTAATACCTACCGAATTACATACCTTACACTCATTGTTCCGCTCAGCGACACATTGCCATTGGTTACAGCCATAGATGCTTATGATTGGAATGGCGAAACTTTTACAAGCGATACACTAGCTCAAAAAGTAGTGCTGTCGAAAAATGGCTGCGATAGCATTGTGCGCATACAACCAATTAAAATAAACAAAGTATTGCCATACAATATTTATATGCCCAATGTTTTTTCGCCTAATGATGATGGTGTGAATGATATTCTGCTGCCATTGCATACAGATAATATTGAAGTTCTCGACTTTAAGATTTTTAACCGCTGGGGCGAATTGGTGTATAGAGGAACCGAAGGTTGGGATGGCTATTTTAATGGTGCCAAGCAAAAGCCCGACACTTATGTTTATACCCTGAAAGCACAAGAAAAAGTGCTGAAAACAGTAGAGTTTCTTACCGGAAGTATTACGCTGATACGCTAAAGGTTACAACGTACATTTAGTATTTTTAGAAAGTATTTTCCGATCGCTTTCAATACTGGTGCAGGCTTGTGAAGCCACTTTTTTTGAAGCGTTTTTTACATCTATTGTATAGCCATCGGTGCAAGAACAGCGATACTGTGTACAAGAGCTTATTGTGAAAATAGCAACAGCTAAAACAATGGTTGAATAAATCAGTTTCATAATTCCAAATCTATGTTTATTGCTCGAAATGCAAAATACAGGAAAAAATAAACTAGCAGAGGATAGGCTATAAGCTATGTAACTGAATGTGAATTTTAATTGGAAATAATCGGAATTTATATTTTCGCGCCCATCTGAAACAATTGCTTTATTCTTTGAAAGAAAAAGTTTTCTGCTGATGCAGAAGTAAAATTAAACTGCGCTATTGCCCGGATGGCGAAATTGGTAGACGCGCTCGTTTCAGGTGCGAGAGCCGCAAGGTGTGGGGGTTCGAGTCCCTTTCCGGGCACAAGAAAGCGAAGGTGTGTACCTTCGTTTTTTTTATTTAACACTTTGCCGATAAAAGTGCTGTTACTTTCGCATGGGTGAAAAATTTCGTTTCGAAATTATACTGCTTGATTATGGCTATTGCTACGCTGAATTCGAGTGTAGATGTGCCCGATAATTTGCTGTATAAAAGTGTTGCAAGCAATCGTATTGCAGGCTTTAACGAAATGGAAAGCATTGCAGAGGTAATTGTAGAATTTGCATCGGAAACTAATCAACCTTTCCAAGAGCGAAGGAGTGATGATAGTAACGATGAACATTTCATTAAAAAGGGCAATAGCTTAAAGTTTGCACAGTCTTGTACCATAGAGTCTTTCATTTCTTCCACACGTGTTTTTTTACAGCGCAGAATAGAAGTTCCTTCGCAATACGCATGTAAGTTTATAGAAGAAATTACACCGCCTCCTCCACAGAGTTGTTAGGTTTTTTCTATGCCCATTCAAAGGAGTGGGATTCGCAGTTTTTCTATTAAAATTTTATGGAATGAAGACACTTTTTTTAGTGGCTTCGGTATGCTTGTTTACTATAAGCAATTATGCGCAGGATACGTTGAAAGTAACGCTTGCCGATGCTGAAAGCCGCTTCTTAAAAACTAATTTATTGGTACTTGCCGGGCAATATAATGTAGATGCTCAGCAAGCATTGATAGCCCAAGCTAAGCTATGGGAAAACCCCCGATTTAGTGCAGAATTGAATGCTTACAATGCCGATGCTAATCGAGCATTTGATGTTGGCAGGAACGGGCAAAAAATATTTTCGCTAGAGCAAGTTTTTTACATAGGTGGAAAGAAAAAATGGGAAGTTGAGTTGGCTCGCCAAAATAAAAATGTGGCGGTATTTGAATTGCAAGATTTACTGCGAAGCCTAAAGCTCCAACTTCGTAAAAATTTTTATTCGCTCTACTACGATGGGCAAACCATGAAGAAATTTAATACACAACTTGGTTTGCTGAAAGATATAATTTCTGCCTACGAAGAGCAAGTTCAAAAAGGTAATATATCGCTAAAAGAAGTAGTGCGTCTTAAAGCAATTTACTACGAATTAAATAATCAAAAAACAGAACTGCTCAAGAGCATAATTGATGCTCAGGGGAACCTGCAAGTGCTTTTAGATACTGAAAGCTTTGTGGTGCCAATGGTAGATTCCGGCTTTACCGGAAGGTATAAAAATGCCGTGCTTTCTGTGGAGCAATTGGTAAGCGATGCATTTGCCAATCGCCCCGATTTCAGTATTGAAAAAAGTAAAATGCAAAGTGCAGAAACCAATTTAAAATGGCAGAAGAGTCTTGCCGTTCCGGATTTATCTGTTGGAGGTGTGTACGATCAGCAAGGAAGTGCTTTTAAAAACTATGTGGGGCTAACATTAGGCATGAATTTGCCGTTTTGGAATGTAAATCAAGGCAATATAAAAGCAGCTAAAATTGGCGTGAATGCCACTCAGGCACTTTTGCAACATACAGAGCAGGCACTTAAAGCCGAAGTAAAGGCAGCGTATGAAAAGGTAAAGCGTGTAGAAGAAGAATATCAAACAATAGACAAAACCTATTCTCCTGCATTTGAAGCATTGAATAGTGGTGTAATTGCCAATTTTCAAAAGCGGAATATTTCACTCATCGAATTTGCAGACTTCTTGGAGTCATATAATAATTCGCAAAGTGAGCTAAATAAACTTTACAAAGCACGGATTGCCGCTTACGAAGATTTGAATGCAGCCGTTGGCAAAGAAATTTTTAATCCATAAAACTAATGAGTAACCGTATGAAAAGTAATAGATGTAAACTAATGGCACAACTGCCAATTGCAATAATTAGTAGCATAATAGTAATGATAAGCGCTTGCGGGAAAACGCCTAAACCCGCAACAGAACAGCAGTTTGAACTTTCTGATACCATGTTAGAAAGAACACGTTTTGCTACTGCACATACTGTAAAGCTGCGCAACGAACTTAAAATGTTTGGAAAAATAAAGGCCGACAACAACAAGTTGGTTGAAATAGTGCCGGTGGTTGGCGGTTATGTAACAGCGGTGAATGTGGAGTTGGGCGATTACGTAGAAAAGGGGCAAACCCTTGCCATTATTAGAAGTGGAGAAGTGGCAGAATATGAACGCGAAAAGCTTTCAGCACAAAGTGATGTGTTATTAGCAGAGAAAAATTTGCAGGTAGCAAGAGATTTGTTTAATAGCAAACTCACTTCAGAAAAGGATGTAATAGCAGCTCAAAAAGAATTAGAGAAAGCACAGGCAGAACTAAAGCGCATTACTGAAGTGTTCTCCATTTATAGCCTTTCAAATAATGCGGAGTATTATGTAAAAGCGCCCATTAGCGGTTTTGTAGTGGAGAAAAGCATTAATCGCGATATGCAGTTACGTAACGATCGCAGCGAAAACATTTTTGACATTGCTCAAATAGACGAGGTGTGGGCAGTAGCTAATGTAAACGAAAGCGATATAGCTAAAATTAAGCTGGGTTACGAAGCCGATGTAAAAACAATTAGTTATCCCGATAAAGTTTTTGTAGGTAAAGTAGATAGGATTTTTAATGTGCTTGATCCGGAAACGCGCTCCATGAAAGCGCGCATTAAAATGGCAAATAAAGACTACCTCCTTAAGCCGGAAATGAACTGTTATGTTACACTTAGGTACGAAGAGAATACAAGCATGATTGCTGTTCCTGCTGCTGCTTTGGTGTTTGATAAAAGCAAAAATTTTGTAATGATTTTTAAAGACCGAAAGCATATAGAAACACGGCAGGTAGAGGTGTTTAGGCAGGTGGGAGATATTGCCTACATAGCATCCGGCTTATCGGAAGGTGAAAAAATAATTTCTCAAAACCAACTGCTTATTTACGATGCACTCAACGATTAGTGCAAGTACATTTTCTTAATGGCAATTAAAGTAGTAATAGTATGAATCGGTTTATTAGAAATATAGTTGGCTTTTCGCTCAAGAATAGATTCTTCACCTTCTTTATGGTGGGGGTATTAGTAATAATTGGTATAGTGAGTTTCACCAAAATGCCCATAGAGGCATTTCCAGATGTTACCAATACACAAATAATTATTGTAACGGAGTGGAATGGGCGCAGCGCAGAGGAAGTGGAGCGCTTTGTTACAGTGCCCATAGAAGTAAGCATGAATGCTGTGCAGCGCAAAGTAAACGTACGCAGCGTAACCATGTTTGGACTGAGCGTAATAAAGATAATATTCGAAGATGGCGTAGAAGATTTTTTTGCCCGCCAGCAGGTGAATAATCAATTGCGGAATGTTATGCTGCCCGATGGTGTAGATCCAGATGTGCAGCCGCCTTACGGCCCCACCGGAGAAATTTTTCGCTATGTACTTAAAAGTTCCGATCGCGACACGCGCGAATTGCTTACACTGCAAAACTGGGTGATAGATAGGCAGCTTAGGCAAGTGCCTGGTGTGGCGGATGTGGTGGCATTTGGAGGGCAAGAAAAAATTTATGAAATACAAGTAGATCCCTATAAACTTCAGAAGTATGGTATTACACCATTGGAGGTGTTTGAAGCTGTGAGCAAAAGCAATTTGAATGTAGGAGGAGATATAATCGAGAAAAATGGACAAGCCTATGTAGTGCGCGGTCTTGGACTACTTTCATCTAAAGAAGATATTGAGAATATTATTGTAGATGATTTTAACGATAACCCCATTTTGGTTCGCAACTTGGCAGAGGTAAACGAGAGCAGCGCTCCACGCGTTGGGCAAGTTGGCTTAAACGAAAATAATGATGTTGTAGAAGGAATTATAGTAATGCGCAAGGGCGAAAATCCGAGCGATGTATTAGCTCGTGTAAAGGCAAAAATTGCTGAAATAAACGAAACCATTTTGCCCAAAGATGTAAAAATGGAAACCTTCTACGACCGCGATAACTTAATGACTTATTGCACGCATACAGTAATGCACAACCTTATAGAGGGTATTGTGCTGGTAACTGTTATAGTGTTCATATTTATGGCAGATTGGCGCACCACATTTATAGTGGCGCTCATTATTCCGCTCTCACTTTTATTTGCTTTTATGTGTTTGCAGCTAATGGGCATGAGCGCCAATTTGCTTTCTCTAGGTGCCGTAGATTTTGGAATTATTATTGATGGTGCAGTTGTAATGGTAGAAGGCATGTTTGTAGCGCTCGATTCACTGGCGCATAAGAGTGGCATGGAACGCTTTAATAAGTTGAGTAAGTTGGGCTTAATTAAGCGCACCGGAGGCGAAATGGGCAAAGCTGTTTTTTTTAGCAAGCTCATCATTATCACTGCCTTGTTGCCCATTTTTTCTTTTCAAAAGGTGGAAGGAAAGATGTTTTCTCCCTTAGCTTATACGCTTGGCTTTGCCTTACTGGGGGCACTTATTTATACCCTAACTTTGGTACCGCTTTTGGTTTCTATATTGCTGAAAAAAGACGTAAAGGAAAAGCACAACTTTTTTGTAGTAGCCATAAATAATAGTGTTGAAAAGGCGTTTGGATGGTGCTTTGGAAATAAGCGTTTGAGCCTTACTATTTCTGTAGTTTTTTTGTTACTCACATTGCTTTCTACCCAATTTTTAGGCACAGAATTTTTGCCACAACTCAATGAAGGCGCATTGTGGGTAGAAGCAAAACTGCCTATGAGTTCATCGCTAAGCGAAACGGTAAAAATGGTACATACCTTGCGTAAAGAGTTAATGAGTTTTGATGAAGTAAACGGTGTGCTGTCGCAAACAGGAAGAAGTAACGATGGTACCGATCCCAGTGGATTTTACTATGTGCAAATGCAAGTAAATCTAAAACCAAAAGAAGAGTGGAAACGAAAAATTTCTGTGGACGATTTAATTGAACAAATGGATGAAAAACTGAAGCACTACCAGGGAATAGTGTATAATTATTCGCAACCTATTATTGATAATGTTGCAGAGGCGGTTGCCGGAATAAATGCATCGAACGCGGTGAAGATATATGGCGATGATTTAGATAAGTTAGATGAATATGCCAATGCAGTAATAGCGCAAATACAGCATGTGCGTGGTATAAAAGATGTAGGCATTTTGCGCAATATAGGCCAGCCGGAAATGAGTATTGTAATGGATAAAGAAAAAATGGCGTTGTATGGCGTACAATTGGCAGATGCGCAAGCCGTAATAGAAATGGCAATTGGTGGTAAAACGGCTACACAGAAATACGAGGGCGAGAAGAAATTTGATGTGCGGATACGATACAAAGAAGAATACCGGAAAAGCCAAGAAGATATAGAGCTATTAATGGTGCCAAGTATCAGAAGAGGAAAAATTCCATTAAAAGAAATTGCTACCATTAAAACTCTTACAGGGCCTGCTTTTATTTATAGAGATGGAAAAAGATTTATTGGCGTAAAATTTTCGGTGCGCGAGCGCGATCTCGGCAGTACTATTCAAGAGGCACAAGCAAATGTTGCCAAAGGCATTAAGTTACCTCAGGGTTACAGCATTGCTTGGACCGGAGAGTTTGAAAATCAGGTACGTGCCACCAAGCGTTTACTACAAGTAGTTCCAATAAGTTTGGCGGCAATTTTTATACTGCTCTTTATTACCTTTGGCAATGCGCGCGATGCTTCTTTGGTATTGGTAAACGTGCCATTTGCGCTCATTGGAGGTATTTTGGCATTGCATGTTACAGGTATGAATTTTGGTATTTCTGCCGGTGTTGGATTTATTGCGCTGTTTGGAATTTGTGTGCAGAATGGTGTAATTCTTATTTCAGAATTCAACAAAAATTTGCACAATAAGATGAGCTTAGCCGATAGTATTTTGTTAGGAGTGCGCAATAGAACGCGCCCCGTGGTAATGACCGCTATGATGGCTGCAATAGGTTTACTGCCAGCAGCTATTTCAACCGGCATTGGCAGCGAAAGTCAAAAACCGTTGGCAATAGTAATTATTGGTGGTTTAATTACGGCTACGGTACTTACGTTGCTTATTTTTCCGAATGTGTATTGGTTGTTTTATAGAAAGCAACACGATATGTTAAGATAGTTTTAGGCAACTGTTTTGCAGAAAGGCTATCTTCGCAACTTCATTTAAGTTATGAAGAAAGTAAAAGTTGGATTAGTGCAAATGAGTTGCACTGCAGATGTAAAAGCAAATGTAGAAAAGGCAATAAATGGTGTGCGCGAAACTGCGGCCCAAGGTGCTCAAATTGTATGCCTGCAAGAGCTGTTTACCAGCCTGTATTTTTGCGATGTAGAAGATTATGAGAATTTTAAACTGGCAGAAGCCATTCCCGGAGAAACTACCAACACGCTGTGTGCTTTGGCAAAGGAATTAAACGTTGTAATTATTGCTTCGCTGTTTGAAAAAAGAACCGAAGGTTTATACCACAACACCACAGCAGTAATTGATGCCGATGGAGCTTATTTGGGTAAGTACCGCAAAATGCATATTCCGGACGATCCTGCTTATTACGAGAAGTTTTATTTCACTCCGGGCGATTTAGGCTATAAAGTTTTTCAAACAAAGTTTGCGAAAATAGGTGTGCTTATTTGTTGGGATCAGTGGTATCCGGAGGCTGCACGCATTACCGCACTCATGGGAGCCGAAATTTTGTTTTATCCTACCGCAATCGGTTGGGCTACTTCGCAAGAAGAAGCTACCAATATCGAGCAGTACGGTGCTTGGCAAACTATGCAGCGAGCACATGCTATTTCAAACGGTGTGCATGTGGTAAGTGTAAACCGTGTGGGCTTTGAGCAAAATGGTGCTATGAAGTTTTGGGGCGGTAGTTTTGTGAGCAATCCGTTTGGCAGTTTGCTTTATTTGGCTTCGCATGACAAAGAAGAAAATAAAGTAGTGGAGTTAGATTTAAAGGCTACAGATTTTTACAGAACACATTGGCCGTTTTTGCGCGATAGAAGAATAGATTCTTACGCACCAATTACCCAACGTTTTATAGACTAATGCAAGCATGTTGCGCGCTACCAACATAGAAAAAAGTTATGGGGCACTGCAAGTGCTAAAGGGCATTTCTCTAGAAGTGGCACAGGGCGAAATTGTTTCGCTTACAGGCGCATCGGGTGCAGGAAAAAGCACACTGCTTCACATTCTTGGCACATTAGATAAACCCGATAAAGGCGAAGTGTTTTTACACGATAAGAATATTTTTAAGCAAGGTGAAAAGCAGTTAGCCACCTTTAGAAATAGTGCCTTAGGTTTTGTTTTTCAGTTTCACCACTTGCTGCCGGAGTTTACAGCATTAGAAAATGTGTGTATGCCTGCTTTTATTGCAGGAAAAGATAAAAAGGAAACACAAGAGCGTGCAAAAGAATTGTTGGCACTGCTCAATGTTGCACATCGGCTTCAGCATAAACCAGCAGAACTTTCTGGCGGGGAACAGCAAAGAGTGGCGGTAGCACGTGCATTTATCAATAAGCCATCTGTAATTTTAGCCGATGAGCCTTCGGGAAATTTAGATACAGCCAATGCCCAAAGTTTGCACGAATTGTTTTTCGATTTGCGCAAGGCTTTTAATCAAACCTTTATTATTGTTACGCATAATCAAGAATTAGCACAAATGGCCGATCGCTGTATTCATTTAAAAGATGGGCAAATAGACCATACGTACATACGTTCATAGGTGTTTTCTACAGTATAATTTTCGGCAGCTAATTTTTCTCTTTTTTCTTTTGGCGATTGCTCTATGTTTGTTCAATATTAGTACAACATGAA
Organism: Chitinophagales bacterium; assembly: GCA_019638515.1. Taxonomy (NCBI): domain Bacteria; kingdom Pseudomonadati; phylum Bacteroidota; class Chitinophagia; order Chitinophagales; species Chitinophagales bacterium. The sequence continues at coordinate 84,734 of JAHBTS010000008.1, forward strand.
GCCGTTAGAAATTCTTCAACAAAAACAAGCGCAAGCATTGCTTGGCGGAGGCAGCGATAAAATTGATGCTCAGCATAAAAAAGGAAAACTTACTGCCCGCGAACGCATAGATTTATTACTCGATGCCGGAAGTTTTGAGGAAATTGGCATGTTGGTAGAGCATCGTGCCCGCGATTTTGGTATGGATAAACAAGTGTTTTTGGGCGATGGTGTGGTAACAGGTTATGGCACTGTAAATGGTCGTTTGGTGTATGTTTTTTCTCAAGACTTTACAGTTTTTGGAGGCGCATTAAGCGAAACACATGCCGAAAAAATTTGCAAGATAATGGACTTGGCAATGCGCAATGGCGCTCCGGTAATTGGCTTAAATGATAGTGGTGGTGCTCGCATTCAAGAAGGAGTGGTAAGCTTAGGAGGTTATGCCGATATTTTTTATAGGAATACGCTTGCAAGTGGCGTAGTGCCTCAAATTTCGGCTATTTTGGGACCGTGTGCAGGTGGTGCTGTGTATTCTCCGGCAATTACGGATTTTATTATGATGGTTGAAAATACTTCATACATGTTTGTAACAGGCCCCAACGTGGTAAAAACCGTTACACACGAAGAAGTAAGCAGCGAAGAATTAGGCGGAGCCAATACACATGCCGCTAAAAGTGGTGTTACGCATTTTTCGTTTGCCAACGAAGTTGCCTGCATTCAAGGAATAAAAACCTTGCTGAGTTTTATTCCTCAAAATTGTGAAGAAGAAGCTCCGGCACTTACTTATGAAGTATCTGATGAAGTGCGGCCGAAATTAAATGCTGTTATTCCAGAAAACCCGCAGCAGCCTTACGATATACGCGATGTAATTGCAGAACTTGCCGATGCAGATTCATTTTTTGAAGTGCATAAGGATTATGCAGAAAATATTGTAGTGGGCTTTGCAAGAATGGCAGGTAGAAGTATCGGAATTATAGCCAACCAACCTGCGGTATTGGCTGGTGTGTTAGACATAAATGCATCAAAAAAAGGAGCGCGGTTTGTACGTTTTTGCGATGCTTTCAATATCCCATTGCTTACATTGGTAGATGTGCCGGGTTTTCTTCCGGGAACCGATCAAGAGTGGAACGGAATTATTACCAATGGTGCTAAATTGCTATTTGCTTTTTCTGAAGCCACTGTGCCAAAAGTTACGGTAATTGTGCGTAAAGCGTATGGTGGAGCTTACGATGTAATGAATAGCAAGCACATAGGTGCCGATATGAATTTTGCTTGGCCACAGGCCGAAATTGCAGTAATGGGTGCCAAGGGTGCTGCCGAAATTATTTTTAAGAAAGAGATTGCCGCTGCCGAAGATAGAGTTGCCAAATTAGCAGAGGTAGAAATGCAGTATAAAGAAACATTTGCTAATCCTTACAAGGCAGCAGCACGCGGGTTTATAGACGAAGTAATTGAACCTGCTGCTACACGCAAAAAACTAATTAGCACGTTTAAAATGTTGGAAAATAAAGCGGTAAAGCTGCCTCGTAAAAAACACGATAATATTCCTCTGTAAGAATATTGTGTTGCAAAGATAGGTTGAAGGGAAGTTACCTTTTCACGATTTCTACACCATCTACAAAGTAGTTTGTTTCACCCTGCCAAAAGAAGTTTTTTAGTACTTCATGATAGTGTAGGCTTACATATTTTCCTTCGCAGTTTTTAAGTTGTTGTGCTGTGGCTTCATCTTTTACAGAAAAATGCCAGATGAGATTTACACCAACTGTTTCGGGACTTGGCTGTAAGCCCCCAATATTAAGTTCGCCTTCATACGTTTTAAAGAAATAGCCTTCTTTGTGGAATTTAATGAGCAGCCCTGCTGCGGTTTCCTTCGCTGTAAGTATAGCCGCTAATAAAGTAAGCTATTACAGCAATTACAATTAAAATAAACGCAAACCATAGGAAGATTTTAGTAAGGAGGCTTTTAATAGAATTAGTATCCATAATTAAGAGTTTAAATTGTTATCTAGTCGCAGTTGTACTGTTTTTATACTCTGTGTACACCTCTCTTACAATACCATCGCTCAAACCGATTTTTGGAACGTATATTTTTTTTGAATTGGTGCAGCGCATGAGTGTAAGAAAAATTTCTCCGGCAGGAATAATTACATCGGCACGGTCGGGGTTTAAATCTAAGAGTTTAATGCGATCGTCTATGGAAAAAGATTTTATGTGTTGAACTATTTCGTTCAATGTATCAAAACTCATGGCTTTGCCGGATTTTAGCTGTGCAATTTTCGATATGCGGTTAATGTTTCCACCGGAGCCAATCATCGAAAAATTTTCAACTCCTTTTAGTTGTTTTTTCAACCAATCTTTTAGGAGTTTCCAATCTTTTGGGGTTACTTGATTTTGTAAAATTCTAATGGTGCCGATATTGAATGATGTGGCGGCTATGGCTTCTTTATTCACAAAAATAGTAATTTCTGTGCTGCCGCCACCAACATCTACAAATACACAGTTGGTACCTATTTTGGCAGCTTGTGCATGTTGGCTGTTAAATATCATACTGGCTTCGCTGTTGCCGGTAATAATGCCAATTTCTATACCGGCTTCTTCGCGTATACGCTTTACGATTTCTTTTCCGTTTTTGGCCTCGCGCATGGCGCTGGTGGCGCAGCCTTTGTAGTGTACTACTTCGTTGGCAATCATAAGGTGTTTAAACCCTTTCATGGCTTCAACCAATCTATCTACTGTGGCTTTGGGAATTTTATGTTCAGAAAATGCAGTGCCGCCCAAGCGAACGGGTACTCTAATGAGTGCACTTTTTTTAAATAGGGGAGTAGTGCCGTTTTCTACCACATTAGCAATGAGTAAACGAACAGAGTTGGAGCCAATATCTATGGCTGCTACTTTTTTAATTTCCAATGCGCGTTATTTTCAATCAAAAAACATTTCAAAAATTTTGAAACCGAAATAGAGTTTTCAACGCGTGTGGAAGTTACCGAAGATGCTGTAATGTGCCGGGTTCGGCATCTATTTCAATTGTCTTAAAAGGGGCGTTTGCTCCTTTTAAAATAGTTATCTTGGATTTTGGAACTTTGAGTTGCTGGCTTAAAAACTGAATGAGTTCTTTGTTGGCTTTGCCTTCGGTAGCAGGTGCTTTTACTTTTACAACTATTTTGCCTGGTTCGGGAGTTGTAATTTCGTTTTGCTTACTGCCTGCTTTTACCTGAATATGAAGGGTAACCATGCTGTTGTTATTCAGCAAGCGTAAACGATTGCTGCTCAAAAAAATGAGGATAATGTGCTTTTAATTCTGCCACAAATAAATCGTATGGGAAATCGGCAAATTGGCCGTATTCGTGCAGGTATTCCATGTATTGCTTTCCATCTCCGGTAAACTGTTGGAAAACAGAATGGTGAACTCCGTCAAAATCTAAAGCGGGTACATTAAATTTTTGGCAGAGCGATTGGTTGAATGCGGGAGTGCATTTTACCCAATTCCCATCAATTAAAAACTCGTTGTAGCCGTGAAAAACAAATTTGTCGGTACGCAGTTGTTCGCGAAATTTTTCGGTGGAAATATGGTTGCGAACAATAGAGAAACCTAGGCGCGATGGTATGCCGTGTACTCTTCCAACGGCTGCCAGCAGGAGCGATTTTTCTACGCAATATCCCGATTTTCGTTCGAGTGTTTGGCTGGCCGAAATTTGTTTGGGATCTAAAACCAAATGGTAGGGCGAATACCAAATTTCATCGCGTACGGCATAGTATAAATCTACTGCTTTTTCGCGATCCGACTTACCGGCCTTGGTTCTGGTTTGTGCAAATTCAATTACGCTTGGGTGGTTGGAGTCTATAAATTCTGTTGCCCTTAAATATTCATTCATCATGTTACATTATTCGCTTCGGTACAAGTATATTCTTTTTTAGTTGGCTAATTCGCTCATGAATTTCATGCGTATGAGGTGTATATTTTCGATGTCCACATCATCGTTTTCAAATTCGTTGTAAGCGGCATCTAATGAGTCGGTTGGTGCGGTACGGAAATAGTCGAAAATATCTTTTACCAAGTCTTCGTCCATTACATCAAACAAGTAATAGTCTAAGTTTAACTTGGTGCCGCTGTTTACAATGCTTTCGAGTTCTTGTATTAGCTCGCTCTTTTTCATGTTCATGTTGCGGGCAATATCTTCGATGCTAAGGCGCTTATCAATCATTTGAATGATTTTTATTTTTTCTGCGCCTTTGCTTGCCACTCCTTTTACAGTAAAGTCTGCCGGCCGGTCTATTTCGTTTTCTTCTACATATTTACTAATGAGTGCAATAAACGGCTTGCCGTATTTTTCGGCTTTGCCTTTGCTTACGCCATTTATGGTTGCAAGTTCATCTAAAGTTATTGGGTATCGAGTAGCCATTTCTTCGAGCGAAAACTCTTGGAAAATTACATAAGGTGGAAGGTTGAACTGCTTGCCTGTTTTTACTTGCAGGTCTTTTAGCATTTTAAAGAGGGTATCGTCTAATGCTGCAGTTTGTTTTCCCGAAAGTTCGGTAACTATATCGGTTGCATCGTCTTCATAGTTATGGTTTTTACTTACCTTAATGCTGAATGGTTTTTTAAGATATTCTAAACTTTTCTTGTTTAGTTTGAGCATGCCGTATTGCTCAATGTCTTTATCTATTAGTCCACGCATCATGGCATTGCGTATTACGGCATTCCAGTAGGCATCGTCATATTCTGCGCCAATGCCAAACCAGTCTTGTTTATCGTATTTAAAGTCGGTAACTTCTTTTACTTTTTTGCCTGTAATTAGTTTTACGATGTAAGGTAAATCGTGGTTTTCTTTTACTACTTGAATTACTTTAATGGCTTGCTGTACTTGCTTTTGTACTTCAATTTTTTCTTTCGGATGGCGGCAGTTATCGCACATGCCGTTGCAACTGTTTTCGCCAAATTCTTCGCCAAAGTAGTGTAGTAAAAATTTTCTGCGGCAACCGGAATCTTCTATGTATGCTACTGTTTCGTTTACTAACTGCAATCCTCTTTCGCGCTCTGCTACTGTTTTGTCGCGCAGTAGTTTTTCGAGCTTCGAAATATCTTTGTAACTAAAGTAGGTAATGCATTCTCCGTCTAAACCATCGCGTCCTGCTCGTCCGGTTTCTTGGTAATAGTTTTCTAGCGATTTTGGAATATCGTAGTGAATAATATAGCGAATATCCGGTTTGTCTATACCCATTCCAAATGCAATGGTGGCAACAATTACGTCAATTTCTTCCATAAGGAAGGCATCTTGTATGCCTGCTCTTTTTTTGGTGTCTAAGCCTGCGTGGTAGGCATCGGCTTTTATACCGTTTACGCGTAATACACTGGCCAAATCATCGGCTGTTTTTCTATTGATTACATAGATAATACCACTTTTCCCGGTACGTTGTTTAATGAACTGCACCATGTTTTTTATAGCGAGGTTGGGATTCTTTTTGGTGCGGATTTCATAGTACAAGTTGGGGCGATTAAAACTTGACATGAAAATATTGGGGTCTCGCAGATCGAGTGTTTTTACAATGTCATTTTGTACTTTTGGCGTAGCTGTGGCGGTGAGCGCCATAATAGGAATATTGTCTCCCAACTTCTCTATTACTTCCCTAATTTTACGGTATTCGGGTCTAAAATCGTGTCCCCACTCCGAAATGCAGTGTGCTTCGTCCACGGCAATGAAACTCACTTTTACTGCAGAAAAAATTTCGATAGTTTCTTCTTTGTTAAGTGTTTCGGGGGCTACATAAAGCAACTTGGTTTTGCCATCGTGTACGTCTTTTATTACTTGTGTTCTTTGCGTTTTATTGAGTGAAGAATTAAGGAAGTGGGCAATGTCGTCTTTGGCAGAATAGTTACGCACCAAATCTACCTGATTTTTCATGAGGGCAATTAGTGGCGATATAATGATGGCTACGCCTTCCTGAATTACTGCTGGCAGCTGGTAGCAAAGCGATTTGCCTCCACCGGTGGGCATCAGTACCAAGGTATCTTTACCCTCAAGTACAGATCGGATAATATTTTCTTGGTTGCCCTTAAATTGGTTAAACCCAAAATTTTCCTGAAGCGCCTCCGTGAGTGTTTGTTCATCAACTTGCATAAGCACAGTTTTTATTTCCGTGTAAGTTATAGTAAAACTTTTTTATTAAGCTAAACTTTTTTGTTCTTAAATAGCGTTTTAAAAAAGGGAGCCGAAATTAAAATTTTAATACCAAACAAAGAACCATACTTTCGCGCTCGCAAAAAGTTTGTAATAAGATAATAAGTATAAAATGAGCCACACGTATGTTGTGATTATGGCAGGCGGAATCGGCAGCCGTTTTTGGCCTAAAAGCCGTGCTGCTAAGCCTAAACAATTTTTAGATATTTTAAATGTAGGGAAAACACTTTTACAGCTAACGCTTGAAAGATTATTGCCTATTTGCCCTATCGAAAATTTTTATGTGGTAACTGCCGATATTTATGAAAAAGCTGTAGTGGAGCAATTGCCTGAATTACCAAAAGAGAACATAATTAAAGAGCCTGTACGCAGAAATACAGCGCCTTGTATTGCTTATGCTTGCGATAAAATTATTGCACGCGATAAGAATGCTAATGTCATTATTGTTCCTTCGGATCAGCTAATTGTGCATACCGATAAATACCTGCGTATTTTGCGCAAGTGCTTGGCATTTACGGCAAAGCAAGAAGTGCTGGTTACTATTGGTGTAAAGCCTACCAAACCTTCAACCGGATACGGCTATATTCAATACCTAGAGGCCGTAGAAGATGAAGGCTTTCATAAGGTAAAAACTTTTACTGAAAAACCTTCGTTGGAAATAGCAAAAACATTTATTGAAAGTGGCGATTTCCTTTGGAACTCAGGCATGTTTGTGTGGAAGGCCAAAACCATTTTAAAGGCATTCCATAAGCTATTGCCGGAAGTAATAGATGCGTTTGAAGGCGCACATGATGCTTATGGCACTAAGAGCGAAAAAAAGTTTATAGAGAAAGCCTATTCTGTAGTTACCAATATTTCTATTGATTATGGCGTAATGGAAAAGGCTAATAATGTTTATACCATTCCGGCCGATTTTGGCTGGAGCGATATTGGTACTTGGGATTCGCTTTTTGATGTGTATGAGAAAGATTATTTGGGCAATGCCGTAAAAGGGAAAAATGTGAAGATATACGATGCTCAAAATAATATGATAATGGCAGACGATCAAAAACTAGTAGTGCTGCAAGGTATTGAAGGTTTGTGCGTAGTAGATACCGGAGATGTATTGCTAATTTGCCAGCGCTCTAAGGAACAGGAAATAAAGCAAATTACCATAGATTTAAAAGTTGCCGGACTCGATAATTTTTTATGAAGCTATCCATTGTAATTCCTGCATACAACGAAGAAACCACTATTCACCATATTTTAAATAGCGTGAAAAATGTGGTACTTATTGGTGGTATTGCAAAGGAAATTATTGTGGTAAACGATTGCTCTACCGATAACACAGAGCAAGCAATATTAGACTACATAACTGCCAATGCTGCGCTCGATATTCGCTACTGTAAGCACGAAGTAAATAAAGGGAAAGGTGCAGCATTGCATACAGGAATTGCGGCAGCATCGGGCGCATACATTGTAATACAAGATGCCGATTTGGAGTATGACCCCAACGAATACAATGTGTTATTAAAACCAGTGCTGGATGGCTTTGCAGATGTGGTTTACGGTACGCGGTTTATGGGCGGAAAACCGCACAGAATCTTGTTTTTTTGGCATACGGTAGGCAATAAGTTTCTAACATTTTTAAGCAATATGTTTACCAATTTGAATCTTACAGATATGGAAACATGCTACAAACTTTTTAGGAGTGAAGTGGTAAAATCGCTTGATTTAAAAGAGCAACGATTTGGGTTTGAACCCGAAGTAACTGCTAAAATGAGTCGCTACCCAAAAGTGCGCATCTACGAAGTGGGCATTTCGTATTACGGACGCACGTATGAAGAAGGCAAAAAAATTGGCTGGCGCGATGGTTTTAGAGCCATTTGGTGTATTTTAAAATATAATACTTGGGCTAAGTAGCTGCTATAAATCTTCTTTATCCCATTGCCTGTTTACCTCATTACTAATGGCAGGGATAGTTCTCATGTATTGCCAAAGCGCTTTCACTTCGCTATCCGGTAAACCAGCGTAGGGAAGCATTGGATAGCGCACAGGTTTGCCGTCTTTTCTTTTAGAAGAAACCAAGGCATTTTTAAAATCCTCTTCTGTCCAAGTTCCAATTCCGGTTTTTTCATCTTGAGTAATATTGGCGGTGTAAATTTCATTGCCATTTAAAGTAAACATGGTGTTTCCACCGCAGAAAAAGCCGGGTGTTTTCTCGGGTTCAGTAAAATTGAGCGTTTTAAAGTCTTGGCTGTGGCATGTCCAACAATCGTAGCGCCCGAGTGCTAAATAACGCCCGTATGCAACAAGGTTGTTGGTGTCGGGCATTTCGATAGGTTGGCTGGGATACTCTAACTTTTTAAATGCAACGCGGCATAAAAATTTTGTAAGAAAAGAAGGTGCGCTTTCGGGCTGCTCTTCTTTAGATGGTTGCACCTGTGGCAGATCGCTTTTTAAATAAGCAATAATGGCTTGTAGGTCGTAATCGCTTAGGTTGGGGTATTTGGGCATGTAAGTGGGCAAGTAAGAACCATCGGGGCGGCAGCCTGTACGAAGCAAATAAGCAATATCTGCAGCACTCCATTTGCCAATGCCTATTGCGGAATCTTGAGTAATATTGCGGGAGTATATTTCTCCAAATTCTTTGGCAAGGTCGGTTTGTTTTCGCCCGCTAAGTTTACCATCGCTTCCCAAGTGGCAAACATTACATTGTACGGCAGCAATCTTGGCACCGTGAGCAATTAGTTCGGGAGTGGGAGTGGCGGCATTAAAAGTAAACGACTCTTTTTCATAAGTAGGTAAGCTTGAAAAAGAAATATACGATGCGCCAGTGCCTATTAGAATAAGTAAAACAAGCAATAGCAATCCTAAGATTTTCAATAGTTTTCGCATGGTGAATTATTTGTATGCAAAAGTAAGAAATGAATTATTGCATGCAATGTGTAAGGCGTGCAATTTCTTCGGGATGCAACGTGAGCGCAAGCGCGTATTTGGTGAAAGTTTGGTTTGCAACTTTTTCAATAAACAAAAATGCGGGGTCGTGATATTGTACATGGCTTACTTTACCTTCGGAAATTGTAATAGAGAAGTATTGATTGGAGAGTTGGGTTTGTGGTGAGCGTCCAAAGCGCCACGAGTAGTCTTCGTATTTTTCGCGCTGCAATATTTTTACGGCTTCTATTGCTTGGGGTTGGAGTAGCTGTTGCTGTTGTGTAAGTGTAGCCGCAAGTTCTTTTTTTACCTGCATTACACTATTTAGTTTTGGGTTAAACATAGCAATATTGGCAACGCTACTGCGCACGGAACTAACTGCCTTAGTGCTTATGGTATAGGTGTTTTCTTTTAGTGCAGCACTTATTTTTTGTAAATCGGCATGTACTAAAAGTGTACCGTGGCTAATGATATTTTTTCTATCGGTAAACTGTGCATTACCCGAAATTTTTTTGCCGTTGGCTATTAAGTCATTTCTAGCGTTAAACGTTGCGGGAATGCCATTGGCTATTAAATACTGGCGTATTGGCTCGTTGAAGTAGCGATAGTTGTTTACTTTCTTTTCTTCGAACTTAGAGATAAAAGCAAAATTCAAATTGCCTGCATCGTGAAAAACTGTACCGCCTCCGCTTACTCTGCGCACTACTTTTTCGGCTTCGTTCCACCAAAAATTAAAGTTCAATTCCTTGTAAATACTTTGGTTTTTGCCTACTACGGCACAACTGTTGTTTACATACAGTATTAAATAGTCACTTTCGGCACAATCGCAATGGCGCACCAGCCATTCTTCTAAAGCGGCATAAAAAAAAGGCGATTCTCCTTCAGGAACTTCAATAAGTGTAAGCACTTTTAGTATCGAAGTTTTTCAGAAACCGGAGCAGTATCTGTGCGGTAATACATATACATAAACAAGGCGCTAGATGCGGTAAGAATATGCCAAATGGCATGGCCTTGCAGCCAGCTTTCGGGAGAGCATATTATGTGCGACCGATCGAGCATCCATATAGTAAAACCGCTTGCTAAGCATACAAAGCCACCGATTATGTAATTTGAAAATGCTGCCGATTTTTTAATGAATACTTCATAATAGAGATGGCTTGCAAGCACCAATAAAATCATGATTGGAAAAACGGTATTGATATTGAGCGTAGCCCAAGCAGTATAAATTAGTACAAAGAAAATGGCAGCAACAATTAAGCCCGTTACATGAAAACTTTTCCATTTCCCGAATAATTTAATGGTAGGAAAAATTCGGTATAAACTAAAAACTAGAATGGTTAGAACCAAAGCGTACATGCCCATTTGATCGTGCTTTTGGAATACAGATGTGAGCGATGCATGATATAAAAAACTTCCAATGCCAACATACAAAGTACAAAACCCAAATACAATAGAAAGTATAGGATAGCGTACTAAAAAGTTATCGCTTTTTCTGCGCTCCATACCTTGTTTTAAATCGGCAAAACCAAGCGAAATTATAACTAAGCCTACAGGTATGTAAGCTAAGTTGCTCCATGTATTTGCTGGTTGTTTTATGAGTGCATCTACTCGGTTTAGCTCACAAAAATGTAATGCATTACCACTAGCTGCCGCCAGTGTAACCCAAATGTTTTCTGCACCTAAAATGGTATAGCAGGTTATGAGAGCTGCCACCAATAGTATAAAAATTATGCCCGATGCAAGAAAATTTCGCCACTTTAAGTGCTCCAAATACAAGCGGGTACGCAGCACTTGCCATTTAACTCGTATGCTTATTTTACTCATGATTTTTTAAGAGTGTACGAAATAAACAAAAATGTGTTTTGTAAGCACAAAAATGTTGTTCAATTTGCACACCAGAAATGATAGTACCTCCAATTAAACTTATTGAATGCCCCAGAGATGCCATGCAGGGTATTCAGCAATTTATTTCTACCGAAAGGAAAATTGCATACATCAATAAGTTGTTGAAAGTTGGGTATAGTGCTATTGATTTTGGGAGTTTTGTTTCGCCCGATGTAATACCACAAATGGCAGATACTGCCAAAGTGTTGCAAGGATTAGAACTTACCGATAGTTCGGCACCGCTTATTGCTATTGTGGCTAATGAAAGAGGTGCATCAGATGCTTGTGTGTACGATGAAATTAGGTATCTAGGTTTTCCCTTTTCTATAAGTGAAACTTTCCAGATGCGCAATACACATGCCGATATTGCCACAGCAGTAAAGCGGGTAGCAGCCATAAAAGCACTGGCAGATAAACACGGAAAAGAGGTGATTATCTATATCTCTATGGGTTTTGGAAATCCTTATGGCGACCAGTATAGTCCGGAAATTGTTGCTTACTGGGTTGAAGAATTATCTGCATTTGGTATTAAAATTTTCATGTTGAGCGATACTATTGGCGTAGGCTCTCCTGAAAATATTTCATATCTTTTTTCCAATTTAATTCCCGCACACCCCGATTTGGAGTTTGGTGCACACTTGCATACTGCTCCGCATAATTGGCGTGTAAAAGTTGAAGCTGCATTCAACAATGGATGCAGACGCTTTGATGCTGCTATTAAGGGATTTGGTGGTTGCCCAATGGCAAAAGATGAACTTATTGGTAATATGCCAACAGAGAATTTGGTAAACTATTTTGAGCCGGCAGATTTTGGTTCACAATTTAGTTTAGATGCTTTTGAAGGTGCATTGCGCGAAGCGGCAAATGTGTTTCCTGCTACACATTAGTAGCGTGTTCTTAAAACAAATCCTTAAATACATTTTTTTTCCTATTTGCCATGTTGCGGCTGCGCAACTTTGTTACCAATGAGTTTTTATTGATGGTTTCAAACTCGCTGATTATATCTTCGTTTATAGCTTCACTGAACTTAGAAAACTCCTGAATTGCTTCAAAATATTTGCTTTCTAACAGTTTGCGGTTGGCTTTAAAATCTTTATTGGCTTTTCTAAGCAAGGGCTTAGATAAATCCAAGTAAGTTTTTAGTGTTTCTACATATAATTTGTTTTCAAACAGTTTTTCGTAGCAGTTAGCCAACCCGTTTAAAATTTGCAGCTTCACTTCGATGTTGCTGGTTTCGTTGAGTAGCTTTTTGTAAGTAGTAACTGCTGATAGATAAATGTGTTTTATGCCATTTGGCGTTTTAGCAAAGTATTCGGCATAGCGCACTTTATAGTACATGAGGCAGAGATCGCTCAGGTATGGAATGTGTTCAAAATACTTATTTATTTCGGTATAGTGAAGTTCAATATTGATTACCGTTTTGGTATCGAAAGTACTAAGCACCATTAACTGATGCCTAATATGAGCCAATAGATAAATATCTAAGGATTTTTCTGCATACTCTAATGCCGATTCAAATTCTGCCAAGGCTGCTTTATGCAAAGTTTGCTGCCAAAGTACATACGCATTGCGGAGATGTGTAATTGCTACTACGCGCATACGGAAAAAACTCTGGTTATCGTCAAGTTGTACCACATCGGTACCCATTGCCGATAGCAACTCTGTATAAAGCCGCCTTTTCAGATTAAAATAAGCAGGGGATGATTCGCCATATAGTTTTCGGCTTAGCAAATTGTCTTTATCTATGTTGTCGTAAAAAACGAGAGAAAACAGTTTAAACAATTTTGAATTGTCACCTTCACGAGTACTACCCTTAATTCGGTCGTGTACCGACTTAATCTTTTTAGTGGTTTTTATGTGTGTAACAATTTCAAAAAAATATTTCATACCCAAATAGTGGAAATGGAATATGCAAAGGTAACTTGCAGTATAGGAAACTCGGCTGTTTATGTGAGTACTTTTTGATTTTTAAGCACTTAACTCGTTGAATATCAACAGCACTTTTTTCTATTGTTTAAAAACTTATGTGAAGTTGAATGCGAAATAAATATTATATATTGAGAGTTCTACTGCGTTGGAATTTTCTCCTGCCTACGGCATATTTTTTATGTAGCAATTTATACGAAAAGAAATTGCGTGCAGGATTCCAAAAACCAAAATTTCGTTTAGGTTTGAATTTCATAAAATAAAAAATGGCTCAGGATTTATTAAAAGGAAAGAGAGGCATCATTTTTGGTGCATTAGACGAAAATTCTATTGCATGGAAAGTAGCTTTGGCAGCCCATGCGCAAGGTGCGGTATTTACGCTTACCAACGCTCCGGTGGCATTGCGTTTAGGTACTATCAACCAATTAGCTGCGGCTACGGGAGCCAAGGTAATTCCTGCCGATGCCACGTTGGTAGAAGACTTAGAAAAGTTAGTAGCAGAATCGCAAGAAGTGCTTGGTGGGAAATTAGATTTTGTATTGCATAGCGTAGGCATGAGTCCTAATGTGCGCAAGGGAAAACACTATACCGATTTGAATTACGAATGGCTACAAAAAACAATGGATATATCGGCTGTTTCGCTTCACAAAGTATTGCAAGTGTGCTATAAGCAAGATGCCTTAAGTGAGTGGGCAAGTGTAGTGGCGCTTACTTACATTGCTGCACAGAAGGCATTTCCGGGATATGGCGATATGGCAGATGCAAAGGCCACTTTAGAATCTATAGTTCGTTCGTTTGGCTACTACTATGGCAATGCAAAAAAGGTGAGGGTAAATTCGGTTTCGCAATCGCCTACTAAAACTACTGCCGGTTCGGGTATAAAGGGTTTTGATACCTTTTATGAATTTGCTGAAAAAATGAGTCCGCTTGGTAATGCCAGTGCCGAAGATTGTGCCAACTATTGTATTTCGTTGTTCAGCGATTTTTCGCGTATGGTTACTATGCAAAACCTCTTTCACGATGGCGGCTTTAGCAATGTTGGCACCAGCGATGCCATTATGAATTTGTTTCTCGAAAAAGAGGGGCAATAGAAGTTCGTTAGTAAAGCAGTTAAAACACTTTGCCTTTCAACATAGGTACAAAACGGAAGGTGTGAAATACCTCTTCTTCAAATTCTCTTGCAGAGATTTTGGTGAAGCGTTTCATAATGGTTTGTTCACCTTCTACGTGTGGTATTACCAAATTACCGCCAACGGTTAATTGCGCTAATAGTTTTTTGGGAATTTCGGGTGCTGCAGCTGTAATAATTACATGGTCGAAAGGGGCAAAGTGTGGCAAGCCTTCAAAGCCATCGCCAAAAAAGCATTTTATACTAAAATAGCCTAAGTCTTGCAGTAGCGGACGTGTAATGTCAAACAGTTTTTTTTGTCGTTCAATAGAAAATACTTTTGCGCCCAATGCTGCCAATACCGCAGCTTGGTAGCCGCTGCCGGTTCCAATTTCCAATACCTTATCGCCCGCTGCAACTTCTAATAACTGCGATTGAAAAGCTACGGTATATGGTTGCGAAATAGTTTGGCCAGCACCAATGGGGAATGCCATATCTTCATACGCATGGTTATCAAAAATGGTGTCGGAACCAAGAAAAAAGTGGCGCGGTACACTGCCAATGGCGGCTAGCACACGTTCATCGGTTATGTTTTTGGTTCTTAATTTTTCAACCAATGCTCTTCGCAATGCTTGGTGCCTGTATGTATCTGTTTTCAAATTCATTAGAGGAAAAATGAAATGCTTATCTTTAAAATCTGAACCTCGAACTTAGCACACATTTAAAGTAACTTTTCAACATTTTTTTTTTGCTTCATGTACTTGTCTAAAAACAAATTCACTGTATTTTTTTTGTGGTGTTGGGTACTGTTTCCTATGGCTGTTTTTGCTCAGCAAAATTCAGGTAAAAAGGAGATAAAAATACTTACCTACAACGTAAAATTCTTGCCCAATTTTTTAGCGCATATAAAGCACTTTCCGGTAAAGCGTGCTCCGTATATTGCCGATGCAGTATTGCTCGATTCGGTAGATGTAGTAGTGTATCAAGAAATGTTTGATGCTCGTGCAAGAAGAATATTGGAAAAGAAAATGGCGCACGATTTTCCTTACATGATAGGACCGCGTGGTCATAAACCCAAAGGGTGGAAGCGAGGCAGCGGTGTAATGGTTATGAGCAAGTACCCACTTAAACCGTTGGGGAAAACAGTATATTCAAAATGTAAGAAGATAGATTGTGTGGCGCGCAAAGGAGTAATGGTAGTAGAAGTGGATTTTAATGGGCAGCCGCTTCAGTTCTTTGGAACACACATGCAAGCCGGAGGTGGCTTAGAACTTAAAAAAATGCAGCACAAAGAATTTGGTGAAGTAATGCGGCATTATGAAAAGAGCAACGTGCCTCAAATTAGCTTAGGCGATTTTAATACCCATAAGGAGGATACAGTTATGTATAACAACTTACTGCGTGAGTTGCAAAGCCAAGATGGACCACTTACCGGAGCATTGCAGTTTACATCGGATCATACATTAAACGATATGGATGAACCTTCCGATAAAAGGAGTGTGATAGATTATATTTTGTATAGAGGAAATGGCATTGCATTAAAGTCTGCTACACGCGAGGTACGGGCTTATAGAAAGCAATGGAGCAAGAAGCATAAAGATTTATCGGACCACTTTGCTGTATTAGCAACGTTTGGTTTTTAAAATTTTAGGTAGAAAAAATTATTGTTACATAACAAACACTAACTTGCCGGCTCAATGCAGCTTTCTATAGTTATTGTAAACTACAATGTAAAACACTTCTTAGCGCAGTGCCTCAAGAGTGTATTTGCTGCCGTTAAAAACATTACTGCCGAAGTGTTGGTTGTAGATAATAATTCTACTGATGGGTCTGTAGAAATGCTTCGCCAAACAGAGGGTATCGTATTTATTGAGAATAAGGAAAATACAGGATTTGCTGTTGCCAACAATCAGGCAATTAGGCAGGCAAAGGGAAAGTATGTTTTGTTGCTTAATCCCGATACGGTAGTGGCAGAAGATACTTTCGAAAAATGTGTTTGCTTTATGGATGCGCATGCCCAGGCAGGCGCTTTGGGTGTACACATGATAGATGGCAGAGGAAATTTTTTACCGGAAAGTAAAAGAGGATTGCCAACGCCAATGGTTGCGTTTTACAAAATGTTTGGCTTCAGTTCGTTGTTCCCAAAATCAACTGTATTTGGACGCTATCACTTAGGTTTTTTGAGCGAAAAAGAAACACACCATGCCGAAATTTTATCGGGGGCTTTTATGTTTATGCGGGCAGAGGCATTAGAAAAATCGGGCTTGTTAGATGAGGCATTTTTTATGTATGGAGAAGATATAGATCTTTCGTACAGAATAGAAAAAGCAGGCTATAAGAATTATTACTTCAGCGATACAAGCATTATTCATTACAAGGGCGAAAGCACTAAAAAAGGAAGCCTGAATTATGTAAAAGTATTCTACCAAGCCATGATAATTTTTGCCCGTAAGCATTTTGCAAAAGGTGGTGCGGGTTTGTTTTCATTGCTTATCAATATCGCAATTGTAATGCGCGGTTTGCTTACGTTGGTAAGCTCGCTTTTATCTTCATCGCTTTTACCGCTAATAGATGGCGCACTTATGTTTGCAAGTGTTTATGCAGTAGAAAATTATTGGGCATCAAACATAAAATCGGCACCGGAGTACTATCCCGATATTTTTCTTTTTGTAGTGGTGCCGATATATATTGTTATTTGGATTTTAAGTGTATTGCTAAGTGGCGGTTACGAGCGACCATACAAAATTTCGCTGTTGTTTAGAGGCTTGCTTTGGGGTACTCTATTTATTACTGCCATATATGGTTTGTTGCCCAACGAATGGCGTTTTTCGCGTGCAATAATTTTGCTGGGAGCTGTGAGTAGTGCATTGGCAATGTTGTGTACCAGAGTAATCTACAATCGGATAAAACATAAGCAATTTTCAATAGAAGCAACCAGCAAGAAAAACATTGTAATTGTGGCAAATGGGCAAGAAACTTCACGCATACAAGGTATCTTGGTTCATGCAGGTATAGATGCAACTATTTTTACTACTCAAAGTATAGAAGAATTGCCGACAATGGTTCGCTTTTTTGATGTAAGTGAGGTAGTGTTTTCATCACAGTTATATTCCTTTAAGGAAATTATTGAAACCATTAAAGAAATGGGTAATACCTTGGAGTATAAAATTGTAAACGAAGGCAGTGATGCCATTATTGGAAGCAACTCCAAAAATAGTGCTGGCGATGTGTACGATACTGAGCAAAGTTTTGCTATTGGAAATTCTCTTACGCGCAGAAAAAAACGAATGGCTGACATGGCTGTAGGTGTATTATTGGTGCTGTTTTTTCCATTCTTTTTATTGAAAAAAAATGGGAAACGTGCACTTGCAAATGTTGTACATATTTGGTCTGGAAATAAAACATGGATAGGTTATTGCGGCAGCAGCAGCGACTTTGCTAATTTGCCTCAATTAAAAGCACCTGTATTTACAATTGATGAGGTAAAGGGAAGTGAAGCAACAACACGTGCTAAAGAACTAAACCGTTTTTTTGCAGCAAGCTATACAGTTGGGGCAGATATTGCCATGCTGCTCCGCCATGTAACCAAGTAAATGCCCCTACTTATTGTTTTCTCTTTTTATCGAACTCTTTATCGGTAGTAAACTTTGCAGGATATTTTCCTTTTATATCGCGATAAAAATCCATAATGCATTGCATATCGGCTTCCATATCACCGGTTGGTTGAAAAACTAAACCAACGCCTGCTTCTTTTTTGGCATAATCTAAGTAACCCAAAGCAATAGGTACTTTAGCACCAAGAGCAACATAATAAAAGCCGGTTTTCCATTTATCGTTATAGCTACGAGTGCCTTCGGGAGTTACTAATACTACCAGTTCTTTTCTCTCGTTGAATAAATCAATCATGGCATCGGTCATGCTTCGTCTTTCTTCGCCTTCTTTGCGCGGGCTACGGTCTATAGCAATGCCGCCAAGTGGCCCTACAAGCAAGTTGAAAGGAAACTTCATCCATTCTTTTTTTACGGTAAAGCGAACAGGAATACCCATAAGGTAAAAAGCTGCACGGGCGAGCGGTAAATCCCAATTGCTAGTATGCGGCACAGCCAACATTACAGCACGGTTAAAGTTCTTTGGATTTAAGCCATTCAGATTCATTTTCCAGCCCATTATTTTCATAAAAAGGGTACTGAAAAAATACATCATTGAATCAAATTTTAAAGTGCTTAATTAAACAGGAATGGTGAAATTGCCACGTTTTATGCAATTTTTTCTACCTGCATAAAGGTAACTTCTACCGGAGTTTTTCTGCCAAAGATTTTCACTTCTACTTTCAATTTTTTCTTGTCGTTGTGAATTTCCTCGATAGAACCGATAAATCCATTAAAAGGACCATCAATAATTTTAACATCTTCGTTAATAATAAAAGGCTCTGCCAATTGTTCTCCGGAGTCTAGTAATTCATCTGCTTTTCCAAGGAGTTTAAGTTCTTCTGCATGGCTAAGTGTGCCAAGGTATTGCAGCACTCCGTGTACTTGCTTTATTTGTCCTAAAATATCGTTGTTAATTCGGGCAATATCAACTTCCATATAGATATAGCCAGGAAACATATTCTTTTCCTTAATAGATTTTTTCCCATTCTTAATGGTATAAATCTTTTCGGTAGGGATAAGGATATTTGAAATGATATCATCCCACTTCGCACGGGTTATTTCTAACTTAATGTGGTCTTTTATTTTCTTTTCCTGCCCGCTGATAACGCGCACTACATACCACTTTTTCCCTTCGCTCATGGCTTTATTTTACTATGATTTTGTAAAGATTTTCTAATCCGATTTTGCTTGCAATATCCATTGCAGAAACCACAATCGAAATAAGAACTGTAGCTATTAAAACCACCACAGCGCTTTGTTGTAGCTCTGCAGCAGTAGGCCAAGTTACTTTATGAAGTAATTCATCGTAAGCTTCCTGAAAATAAAGTTTAATTTTATCCATAACTTTTTGGTTTGAAACTCAATAAAGTTTCTTAGCACGGGCACAAGGATTCGAACCCTGATCAAAGGTTTTGGAGACCTCTATTCTACCATTGAACTATGCCCGTAGAAATTTTAGCCCGCAAATATACGAAGCCAATGAACTTATACAAGTGTATTTTAAAAATAGATATTTTAAGGTGTTGGCAACCACTTTAAAAGAATTTTAATCTTATTGTGCGATAATTAAGAATAGATTTTATTTTCGCCACCGTTTAAAATATCTCTACATGACATCTTTGAATATACACAAGATTTTACGTGCAGTTTTCTTTTCACTCTTTTTACTAATTGGTGTTAATGCAAGTGCCAGCCATATTATGGGTGCCAATATTACCTATGAGTGTGCAGGGCCGGGTCGTTACATTGTAGTACTCACCATGTTTCGCGATTGTGGTGGTATAGCAGCTGAAGGTAGCCAAGTACTAAATTACAAGTCTGCTCAATGCGGTGTTAATAGCAGCATTACACTTAGTAAATTTGCAGGCCCTATTGATGTAACACCTATTGCACAGTCGTGCGGTATTCCATCTAAATGTGCTAGCAGCAGCGGGCAGTACGGTGTGCAAAAAGTAGTGTATAGGGGTACGCTTACTTTGCCAGCTGGCTGTGGAAACGATTGGGTTCTATGGTGGGATTTGTGCTGTAGAAATGCAGCCATCAATACATTAAGCAATGCTGCCAACCAAAGTACTTACATTGAAACCAAATTGGACAATACTTTAAGTGTATGTAATAACTCTCCGGTATTCTTAAATGACCCCATTGCTTATTACTGTGTAAATCAAAATGTAATATACAATCACGGAGTAACCGATGCAGATGGTGATTCATTAGTATTTTCACTTATTGCTCCACGCGATATAAATGGTGTGCAGGTAACTTATAGCACTCCATACGGACCTACGAATCCAATAGCTACAGCTTCTGGCTTTAATTTAAATTCCGCTAATGGAGATATTACTTTTACACCAACTCAGGTGCAAACAGGCGTTACTGCCGTATTGGTTCAGGAATATAGAAATGGAGTATTGATTGGTTCTATTGTACGCGATATTCAGTTTACAATATTGAACTGCAATAATAACCTTCCCACTGCAAGTGGTATCAACGGAACTAATAGTTATGTAGATTCAATATGTGCCGGGGCGCAAATATCGTTCACAGTAAATAGTGCAGATGCAGATGCCGGACAAATAGTGAGCATGTCGTGGAATAACGCTATAGTAGGCGCAAGTTTTACTACTACTACGGGTAATCGTCCTACAGGAACCTTTTCTTGGACACCTCCATTAAATACACCAACCGGTAACTATATTTTTACGGTGAAAGTGGAAGACAATGCTTGTCCTTTAAGAGGAAGCAATATTTACTCTTATACAGTATATGTAAAACCCAATCCTAACCCTCCGGTTGTAGGTGGTGGAAGCCAAACAATTTGTGAAGGACAACAAGTTACACTTTCTGCTACTACACAAGCTACCAATGGTGTAGCTTATTCATGGACAGATGGGCAAACCACTTTCCCTGGGCAAACTGTAACAGTTTCGCCTCTTACAACAACAGTTTATACAGTAAGTTTATCTTATACCGATGGATGTACTTCATCAGATAATGTATTGGTGAAAGTAAACAATAAGCCAACAGTAGTAGTGTTTCCTCCGGCTCCAACTATTTGTGCAGGAGGCTCTATTCAATTAACTGCAAGCAGCCCAACTGCTACAGGCTTTACTTGGACACCTACTGGTGCCGGTTTAAGTTGTACCAACTGTGCAAGTCCAATTGCTTCACCTTCTACAACCACAACATATCAGGTAGTTGGTACAGATGCTTCTAATTGCCCAAGCGATCCGGTTTCGGTTACAGTTACAACTAGTACACCTCCGCCTTCGGCAAGTTGTGAAGTTATTTATGTTACTACTGCGGGTACTGGAGATGGTACGCAACAAAACCCAACTAATTTGGGCGATGCATTGGGCAAAGCTCGCTGCAATAACTCATGGATAAAAATGGCAGTTGGCACTTACGGTATAGATACTGCAATTACCAATATCTCAAGCTATACTACATTGGAGGGTGGTTATGATCCTACAACATGGACAAAATCGAGCCAGCCAGGTCTTACCAAAATTTTCAGAGGTACTAATAATGTTGAAGGCTTGCCCAATGCACCACGTTTAGTAGCTATTTATTTGAATTCTGCTGCTTATGTACGTTTCCAAGATATTACTATTGAAACTGCCGATGCGCCTTTGAGTTCCGGTTATGGTATTTCAACTTATGGAATACATATGACTAATTGCTCAAATTATGATTTTGTAAGAACACAGATTATAGCAGGTGATGCTTCAGCCGGTGCAAGCGGTGCAAGCGGCAATAATGGTACAAATGGGGCTAATGGTATTACGGCAAGTGGAAGAAATGGAGCTTCGGCTCCGGCAGGTCCTAATGCAGGAGGTGCCGGTGGTAGAGGAGGTTCCGGAGGCTTTTTCTCCGGAAATGATGGCAATGCTGGTAGTAGTGGATCTGGCCCTAACCCCGGATTTGGTGGTGCTAAAGGAAATGGAGCATCTGGATGTGCCGCTACTTTTGGTAATTCAAGCAATTATGGCAAACCAGGTGGTAATGGAGGTAGTGGAACTGCTGGTTCAACAGGTGCTAACAACACATTGCCCGGAACATTTGTAAGCGGATTCTTTAATCCGGCTGCACAAGGTGGTAATGGTACTAGCGGTACCGATGGTTCTGGTGGCGGTGGTGGCGGTGGTAATGGAGGTGCTAGTGCCGATACTGATGGTGGTGGCGGTGGCTCCGGTGGTTCCGGAGGTATGGGCGGACAAGGTGGTGCTGGTGGTTATGGCGGTGGTGCCAGTTTTGGAGTGTACTTATATAATAATGGTACAGCAGGTAACTTTACTCAAACCAACGTAGCAGTTGGTACAGCCGGAGCCGGAGGAGCCGGAGGAACTGGAGGAGTAGGGGGAACCGGAGGAACTGGAGGCGGTGGTTACCAAGATGGTTTTGGCGGCTTATGCGATAATGATACAGGAAATGGTGGAAATGGTGGAAATGGCGGAAATGGTGGTGCCGGTGGTAGCAGTGTTGCTGGTATAGCTCGCAATCTTTATTTTGATGGAGGTAATGCAGCAGCAACAAACGATACTGCATTTAACTTATCTGCACAGCAAATCATTACTGTTACCAATACTAGTTGTACTAATACCCAAATAACATTTAATGAGCAAAATAGTCAGCAAGGCAATTGGGATTTTGGTGCAAATGCTACACCTCAAACAGCTACAGCTACTCCAAGTACAATAGTATATACTAATACCGGTAGAAAGGATATTACTTTTGGAAGTAATTTCTACGCAGGATTTGCCAATATAGCTATCAATCAGGCTTCATATATTCCTGATATCGTAACAACTGCTAATCAGTTTGCTACCGATTCTTTCTTTGTATGTGCAGGTGAGGCTGCTACTTTCCAAGCCCAAATAAATGGAGCTACCAGTTACGATTGGGATTTTGGCGGAGCTCTTACTCCTTCAACTTATACAGGTGCTCAATACCAAACACTTACTAATTTAGTTTTCAGCACTCCTGGAACTTATGAAATTAGACTTAGAATATTTTCAGATTGCTGCGGTTTTTCTCCATATAAAACGGTGTATTTAAGAGTAGATCCACAGCCAAGTTTACAGCTTTCGGGACCTAACTTTTTATGTTCAGGTACGGATGTTACGCTTACTGCAACCGGAGCACATGCTTACACTTGGACTCCCGGATTTGGTTTGTCTTCAACTACCGATAGCGTAGTAGTTGCTGCTCCAACTTCTACAGTTACTTATACAGTGGTGGGTACTGCTGCAAATGGAGTTTGCCGTGCAGTAGATAGCATTACTGTAAATGTAGCTCCAACACCTACTATTACATTTAATGCGGTAGATGCCAATTGCGGTAACGATGGTGCTATTACTGCTATTCCGGCACCACAAGGAAATTACAATTACTTGTGGGATGATTCTTTTGCTTCGCAAACGCCTAATCTCACCAATATCTTAGCGGGTGTTTATACCGTTACAGTAACCGATGCAGTTTCGGGTTGTAGTGCAGTAAAATCTGGTTTTGTGAATCCGGGAGCTAGTAGCTTAATTGCATTTGTAGATAGCACTAAAGGTGTTTCTTGTTATGCTGCTTGTAATGGATTTGCGCATGTGCGTGCAATAAACGGTGTAGGCCCATTCACATATTTGTGGAGTAATGGAAGCACTGCCGATACTGCACATAATCTTTGTGCAGGAACATACGCAGTTACCATAACAGGTTCTAACCAATGTTTTTCTGTTGCAAATGTTACTATTACTCAAACTGATACTTTAATTGCAGAAATTCGTGATAAGGGCGACAATGCTTGTTGGTATGATGCAAAAGGATATGCTTGGGCAAATGGACATGGCGGTTTAGGACCATTTACTTATACTTGGAACGATCCACTTGCTCAAGATTCAAGTTGGGCATTAAATCTTGCTACCGGTACCTATTCTGTTACAGTTCAAGATAGAAATGGCTGTACAGCATCTACTTCGGTAACTATTGATGCTCCGGATTCTTTGCAATTGAATGCTACCGTTAGAAGTATAACTTGTAATGATGCTAACAATGGTTTAATTACACTTGCACCAAGCGGTGGCACTACACCATATTCAGTACAGTGGACTCCTTCTTCATTTACAGGCTTATCACTAACAGGTTTACAAGCCGGAACTTATACTGTTACAATTACAGACAGCAGTGGTTGTACCAATACAGAAAGCTATGTGATTGTAAACCCTTCACCGCTTACTGCTAATGTAACATTCGCTAATGTAAAATGCGATCAGGCAAACTCCGGATATGTTGCCATTAACCCAACCGGAGGCACACCGGGTTATACTTATGTTTGGAACCCTGCAGTTACACAGTCAAATGATTCTGCTATCAATTTGGGTGCAGGTACCTATAATTTTGTAGTAACAGATGCTAATGGCTGTAGCGCTACTGGAAGCCAAGCTATTACACAGCCGCCACTCATAAATACAACTCCGGTAACCGGAACTCCAAACATTTGTTTTGGAAGAGCTGATGGCACCATATCGTTCCCGGCTACTGGCGGCACTCCTCCATTAAACTATATTGTGGATAACGGTACACAACAATTTACTAGTACAGATGGCACATTCACAGGTTTACCTGCCGGAAACTATACTGCAAGAATTACAGATGCAGGAGGTTGTGATATAACCGTAGGTACCTATAATGTTTTGGCTGCTGCAAGAGATGAATTTAATTTAGTAGTAGATTCTACTTCTTGTTTTGGAAATTTTGCTGATGGAAAAGTTACTATCGTAAATGTAAATGCGGCTAATCCACCTTACGAGTTTTCATTTAATGGTGGTGCATTTGGTACCGATACATTCTTTGATAGTTTAGATAATGGTGTTTATACAGTAGTGGTTAAAAACAAAAACTTCTGTGTAGATACATACAGTGTAGCTGTTTTTGAGCCTGCTCAGATTTTAGCATCAATTACACCGGCCGATGATACTATTTTCTTAAACTTGGGTGAAACTGTAACACTTTCTACTACTGTGCAAAATGTTTCATCACCTGTTTATGAATGGACTCCGGTAAGCGGTTTAAACTGTACAGATTGTCCGGATCCAACAATTAAGCCAATTGTACACCAATACTATACTGTAAAAGTGCGCGATGCTAATAACAGTAATAATGAATGTTTTGGTGTGGCTTCTACATTCTTGTATGTAGCTACAAAAACCAAAATGCCAAATGTGTTTACACCAAACAGCGATGGTAAAAACGATAAATTTTTCCCTGTATCTAATTATGCTCCTGAAGTTTCTGCATTTAGAGTATATAACCGTTGGGGACAATTAGTGCACGATACTAACGAAGGGTGGGATGGCTCATTTAAAGGAGCACAACAGCCTGCAGGAGTGTACGATTATTACATTGTTTATTATGAAGAAGATGCTGCTAAACCTGGTGAAAAAATTGAGGTGAAAAAGCAAGGCAGTGTTACTTTGTTGAGATAATAACCACACTTTAAAATTTAAAAGTCCGCCCGGTTTGTTGGCGGACTTTTTTTTGCTTCTATTGTAGCGGAATGGAAAGAAAATTTCTCATTATTCGGTTTTCTTCAATTGGCGATATTGTGTTTACCACCCCGGTAATCAGATGTTTGCGAAAGCAGTATCCCGATGCCGAAATTCATTTTCTTACCAAGCCGGAAAACAAGATTATTATTGAAGGCAACCCGTATCTTAATAAAATTCTGCTGCTTCAAGAGTCGCTGTTTAAAACCATTTCAATGTTGCGGGAAGAGAAGTATGATGCCGTCATAGATTTACATCACAATCTGCGAACATACATTATTAAAGCACTTTTATTAAGGCCGTGCTATTCGGTTGAGAAACTGAACTGGGAAAAGTTTTTGATGGTAAATTTTCACTACGATACTTTACCAAAAAACTTGCATGTGTTTGAACGCAATCTGGCAACTGTTGCGCCATTAGGAGTAAAGAATGATGGTGAGGGAATGGATTATTTTATTGCTCAAAAGCATGAGGTGGCAGTTGAAAATTATGGATTGCATGCGGGCAATTATATAGCCTGGGTGGTGGGAGCTAAGCACTTTACCAAAATATTGCCGATTGAGAAAGTACAGGATACCATAGCATTATTTCAGCAGCACTTTCCCGATAAGCAAATTGTGTTGCTCGGAGGTAAAGAGGATGTGGATTTTGGAGGCGAAGTACATCGCACATTTTCTAAAAATGTACACAATTTTTGCGGTAAGTTTAATTTGAGTCAGAGTGTTTCTATATTGAGCAAAAGTACATTGGTAATTGCTGGCGATACCGGTTTGCTGCATATTGCAGTTGCATTAGGCAAGCCTGTGGTTTCGCTTTGGGGAAGTACTATTCCTGAATTTGGTGTGTTCCCTCGATATGGAAAAAGTAAAGCACAGCCACATGCTATTATTGAAATCAATAATTTAGCGTGCCGCCCTTGTACTAAATTTGGTAAAAGCGCTTGCCCTCAAAAGCATTTTATGTGTATGAAAAGTATTGATGCCATGCAAATCGTAAATGCCATTCACGATATTTTGAAGCAAGGCTAATAATCAATTTCAATATCGTATTTATCTAAGAGCGTGGCCGCACCACTCAGTGAAAATTTGGCTTTTCTCACTTTGTTTTCATCGGGGTTGATGGTGAAATTGTAGGCAGTTCTAAAATCGCAATGTTCAAGTATTGTGGAGTCGAAGATTGTATGTTGAAGGTTGCAGTCGTTGAAAGCAGCGTTGGATAAATCGGCCTCTGCAAAGTCGCATTCTATAAGTTCACAGTGTGTGAAGATGGTTTTCTTCAATTTAGTTTTATAGAAAGAAGCGTGATTAAGCACACAAGAATGAAAGGTGAAAGAAAGTGCAAATTCATGGCAACTATCGAACCTAATTCCAAGCATTTTGCAGTTTTGGAATTGTATATTTCTGAATGCTGTTTTATGCGTTTTTACTAAACTTAAATTGCATTCATTAAAAGTACAATCAATAAACTTATACTCCGAAAGGTTACTTTCTGCAAAGTTACACTGGTTGAAGTTACAGTTTTCGTATTCGCCTTTAGGTAAGGTTTCGGGAGATGCAGTAAGTTTTGAAAATGTTTGGTTTTGGAAATAGTTTTCAGCCATAATTCTTTTAATAGTGTTTGTTGCATCGGTGAAATACAGAGATAAAAATATACAGTAATAAACAATGTTATATTCGCTACAAAATTAGGGCTATGGATTTTTTGAAAGATCTTTTTCAGTTTATGATGGAGCGCAAGAAATGGTGGTTATTGCCTATGATTATTGTGCTATTATTAGTTGGGATTTTAGTAGTAATTGGAGGTGGTTCTGCTGCGGCACCGTTTGTATATACATTGTTTTAATTACCACGTTACGGCAATTTTTCCGGTACTTTTTCTACTCTCTAAAAAGTCGTGTGCAGCTGCAATTTCTGAGGCATTAAAAACTTTACCTATGGTTGGTTTAAACACACCTTGCTCAGTAAGTTGAATTACTTGGTTTAAGCAATGTTGCAATGCTTCGGGTTTATTATCTGCAATACGCAGCATGTTTAAACCAATTATGCCTTTACTGCTTGTCATAAACATTACGGGATGATAAATGCCAAAGGCGAGGAGTGCACTTATTTTTCCAAAAATATTTTTACTGCTTAAATCGGCTGCACCATAGCAAACTATTCTGCCGCCTGCTGCCAATGAACGAAAACCTTTCCTCACATAACTGCCACCAACGGCATCGAAAATTACATCTACTCCTTCGCCTTTTGTAAGCTGCTTTATTTCATCTTCAAAATCCTGTTCTATATAATTTATAGGATGCTGAACTCCTTGTTGCTTCAATAATTCTAACTTGGAACTGCTACCTGCTGTTGAAAAAATTTCACAACCTCTCCATTTTGCAAACTGTATGAGTGCGCTGCCCACGCCACCTGCTCCTGAATGAATAAGCACCTTATTGCCGGGAAACAAATTTACGGCAACAGCTGCTGCATAGTATGCTGTGCAATATTGCGTGGTAAGTGCGGTGGCGTCAGCAAATGAGATATTCTCCGGAATTTTTGCAGCAGCTCGCGCATCGGTAACTGCGTATTCGGCATAGCCACCAAAACGTGTCATGGCGGTAACTCGGTCGCCAACAAGCAGGTGTGTTACACCACTGCCAACTTGCTCTACTGTTCCTGCAACATCGTAGCCCAAGAGAGCCGGAATTGGCGGAGCATCTTGGTACATGCCTTTACGCGCCATTACATCTGCAAAGTTTAATCCAAAGGAATGTACTTTTATGAGCACTTCATGTGCTTTTGGAAATGGTTTTTCGGTTTCGCGTAGTTTAAATGCGCTATTGCTTGCTCCGGTATTAACTAAGTAAATCGCCTTCATTTTTTTTAAATAGATAGACGAACAAGGTAGCAAATTATTTAAAGAGAAATTACGTGGTGGCGTAATGCGCTTTAAAATAGGCAACTGTAATTTCTAAGCCATCTCGAAAACTGAATTTTGGGTCGTAGCCAAGTAAGCGATTGGCTTTAGAAATATCGGCCAATGAATTTTCTATATCGCCCTTACGGGGTTCACGATAGGTAGGTTGGTGTTGGCTTTCCAACATTTTTTGAATAGAAAAGAACAAAGTATTTACTGAGTAGTTTTCTCCAAAAGCAATATTGAAAACTTCGCCATTGGCATCGTTGTTGCTAAACATTGCTTTTACATTGGCTTGTACGGCATTTTCCACAAAGGTAAAATCGCGTGTTTGCTCTCCGTTGCCATTTATGAAAACTTGTTTGGTGTTTAAAATACAGTCTGTAAAAATTGGAATTACGGCAGCATACTGTCCGTTAGGATCTTGGCGTGGACCAAAAATATTGAAGTACCTTAAACCAACAACAGGCAATGCATAATTGGTATGGAAAACTTTGGCATACAACTCGTTGGTGTATTTACTCACGGCATAGGGCGAAAGTGGGCTTCCTATCTTTTCTTCACGTTTGGGAAGGTTAGGCTCATCGCCATACACGCTAGATGATGATGCGTACACAAATTTTTTAACGCCTGCTTCTTTGGCTGCAATGAGCATATTTAAAAAACCATCCACATTGTGCAAATGCGTGTCGGCAGGGTTGGCCACCGAGCGTGGTACCGAGCCTAATGCTGCTTGGTGCGAAACAAAATCTATACCCTCGCAAGCTTTAGCACAAACAGTTTTGTCTGTAATGCTACCGTCTATAAATTCATAAGCCGGATGCGAAAGAAAGAGGTCTATATTTTCTTTTCGTCCGGTTAATAAATTATCGAGAACACGTACTTTTTTTGCTCCGTATTTCAGTAAATATTCTACAATGTGGGAGCCAATAAATCCGGCTCCCCCTGTTACCAAAAAGCTATAATCTGAAAGCGATTTTGAATGATATGCAGTTGAATACATTTAGTGTAATTATACTCACATTAGTTTGAGTACATTTTTTCTATTAATGCCTTATA
This sequence comes from Chitinophagales bacterium, assembly GCA_019638515.1. NCBI lineage: Bacteria > Pseudomonadati > Bacteroidota > Chitinophagia > Chitinophagales > Chitinophagales bacterium. Next base: position 113,865 of record JAHBTS010000008.1, read on the forward strand.
TTTTTCGTTTACTACTTTGCGTTTTACCTTCATGGTAGGAGTAAGTTCGCCTCCTTCAATTGTCCATTCGTGCGGTATTAACTCAAACTTCTTAATGGTTTCCCATTGTCCGAAGTTTTTGTTTAGTCTATCTACATCGGATTTAATTAAGCTAATAACCTCTTTTGAGTTGGCAATAGTGGCATTGTCGCTTGCGCTTACGCCATTTTTTTCGCACCAGTCTTTTAAGTTGGCAAAGTTAGGAACTATGAGTGCGCTTACATAGTTTTTACCTTCGCCTACTGCTACAATTTGTTCTATGAAAGAACTTTCTTTCATTTTATTTTCCAATGCTTGCGGTGCAATGTATTTTCCTCCACTTGTTTTAAATAACTCTTTTACGCGGTCGGTTATTTTCAAATACTTTTTGCCTTTGTAATCAACAAAAGTTCCTACATCTCCTGTTTTGAGCCAGCCGTTTTCTAATACTTCGGCAGTAGTATCGGGTTTGTTATAGTAGCCCAACATTACGTTGGGGCCTTTTACAAAAATTTCGCCTTCGCCTTCGCGCATGCCTTCGCGGTGGTCGAGTCTTACTTCCACACCTTCAATTACCGGGCCCACGGTGCCGAACTTTACATAGTTGCGGTCAAATAGATTTACGCTAATTACTGGTGAAGTTTCTGTTTGTCCGTAGCCTTCGCAAATTAAAATTCCCGCACAAGTAAATACTCTGGCTAAGCGTGGTTGTAGCGCTGCAGCTCCGGTGCAAATTCCTTCACATTGTCCGCCTAATGCTTCGCGCCATTTGCTGAAAATAAGTTTGTCGAACACCTTCATTTTAAGCGAATCAATCAAACCATAGTTTTTCTCTACATCGTATTCGTTGGCAAACTTCAATGCACTTTGGTATAGTGTTTTTTTGAAGCCTGTAAGATTAGCTCCAGCACCTTCTAATTTCAAATATACTTTCTCTAAAAGGCGCGGAACAGAGGTGAAGAAATTTGGTTGAACTTCTTTTAAATTGGCAGCAATAACTTCTAAGTTTTCTGCATAGTAAATAGAAACACCCGCTGCGCTATAAACATAAACTACCATTCTTTCAAAAATGTGGCAGAGTGGTAAAAAGCTCAATACTCTTTTTTCGGAGTTGAGCGGAAGCAATGGCAATACGGCCTTTACGTTGCTAATAACATTATCGTGCGAAAGCATTACACCTTTAGGATTTCCGGTAGTTCCGGAAGTATAAATAATTGTAGCAAGGCTTTCAGGTTTTATAGAATCTGCAATAGCTTGTACCTTGCTAAAATCTTCGCCTTCACCAATTTTTAGAAATTCAGAAAAGTGCTTGCACCCTGCTACTTGGTCGAAACTAAAAATATGCTGAAGCGTTGGCACGTCATTTTTAATGGCAGATATTTTTCCGAATAAAACATCATCAGAAACAAACACCGCTTTCACTCCTGCATCATTAAAAATATAACGGTACTCGCCTTCGCTAATAGTTGGATATACAGGAACGGTAATAATCCCAGCTTGGCTTAAACCTAAATCAACAATATTCCATTCAGGGCGATTGTTGCTTACAATTACAACTTTGTCTTCGGGTTGCAAACCAAGTTTTAATATAGAAAGACTTACTTTATTGGCAGTATCAATAATATCTTTTGTTGAATATTTTTTCCACTCACCATTTTCTTTTGCTGCAAAAGAATCTGCTTTTGGAAACTTGGCCAATTGGTATGGCAATACATCAAAAAGTCTAGTAAAATTACTCATAGAAACCCGTTTGTCGTTTTAAAAAAATGAAGCGTGAATATAATAGCGAAAATATGAGGCGCAAAAAAAGATTTACATTTATTGTATAGCACGTATTTATAGTCCTTTTGAAAATGAAACTGGGAGATGTTTCTTTGGGTAATAAATTGCATCTAAGAGTTTGGGAATTTCTATACATGAAACACTTGGGGTTTACAACAACATTATTGCAGGAAATGCACTTGCGTAACTAAAAACAATATTTAATTTAGCAGCGTTTCCTAGAAATAAATTACTGTAAAAAAACAAACAAGTGGAAGGCAAAGACGGAAAGTATAGCGGCTATTTTAGCAAAAAATTACGCGCAGGAAAAAGAAGAACTTATTTCTTCGATGTAAGAAGCACAAAGCAGGGCGATTTCTTTTTAACTATTACAGAAAGCAAAAAGAAGTTTGATAGCGATGGATACGAAATGCACAAAATCTTTTTATACAAAGAAGATTTTAAAAAATTCATGGATGCCTTAAACGAAACCGTTGATTATATTAAGCAAGAACTTTTGCCGGATTACGATTTTGATGCAGACCGCCCACCATTCTTAGCAAAGCGAGAAGACAATCACCCATCAGAAAATACTACTGATTTTTCTGATGATAAAACCAACGACACTACTTCCGGTTCTTCTTCATCTATGAATGAAGAAGATATGACTTGGAATTAATAGTAGTCATTTTTTTTGAGAGATTCCGCAACGTTTATTGTGGAGTCTTTTTCCTTTTTGTTAAACAGTTTAAAACAGTTATTCATGAAATTTACGAAACTTAGGTTCGTAGTACTTTTTTCCCTTGTAATAAACTTGGTATTCTCTCAAAGCAACGTGGGAATAGGAACGTTAACACCCAACGCTTCTTCTATTTTAGAATTATCGGCATCCGATAAAGGATTTTTAGTGCCCCGTATATCGGCAACGCAGCGGTTGGCAATTGCTTCTCCGGCAAGAGGTTTGTTGGTGTACGATACAGATTCTTCATGCTTTTTCTTTTACGATGTAAGTTGGAGAAGTTTATGTGCTAGTTCATTAGGCGCAATTGGTATTACTGGTGCAACAGGAGCCACT